>CAJLCS010000021.1 GCA_905205195.1 uncultured Eubacteriales bacterium | reverse complement strand
GGCCGGAATTCCCACGGAAATCGCCGAAAAAAAGGTCCTCGGCTCCCAGCAGGCCCTGGAAGCCCGGCTGGAGGCGCTGCTGACCGATTACCGCATTGATCTGATCGTGTTGGCGGGCTTCATGACCATTCTCAGCGCCGATTTTACCCGGCGCTATCCGAAACGGATCCTCAACGTCCACCCCTCCCTGATTCCCAGCTTCTGCGGCGCCGGTTTTTACGGTCTGCGGGTCCATCAGGCGGCGCTGGACTACGGCGTGAAGGTCACCGGCGCTACGGTGCATTTTGTCAACGAAATTCCCGACGGCGGTGAAATCATCGCCCAGAAAAGCGTGGACGTGCTGCCGGGAGACACCCCGGAGGTGCTGCAAAAGCGGGTCATGGAGCAGGCGGAATGGATTCTGCTGCCCCGGGCGCTGGAGCAAGTCTGCGCCGCCTATCGGAAGGAAGGAGAAACCCATGAATCCCTTTGAAACGCTCTCGCTTGCCCAGCGTCTCGCCGGAAACGATTACCCCGGCCGGGGCATCATGCTGGGCCTGACCCCCGACGGCCGCCGGGCCGCCGCCGCCTACTTCATCATGGGCCGCAGCGCCAACAGCCGCAACCGGGTCTTTGCCGAACACGACGGCGCCGTGTTTACCGAACCCTTTGACGCCTCCAAGGTGGAGGACCCCTCCCTGATTATTTACGCCGCGGTCCGTTCCTTCGGCCCCCATCTAATCGTCACCAACGGCGACCAGACCGACACGGTGGACGCCGGGCTGAAGCAGGGCCTGTCCTTCGAGCAGGCGCTGGCCGCCCGGTGCTTCGAACCGGACGCTCCCAACTTCACCCCCCGGATCAGCGGCCTGATGACCGTAGAAAACGGGAAATGCAGCTACAAGCTGAGCATTCTCAAGGCCGGAGATGAGGCGGGCACCGTGTGCAATCGGTTTTACTATCACTACACCCCCCTGCCCGGCGTGGGCCACCTGATCCACACCTATCAGAGCGACGGTAATCCCCTGCCCACCTTCCGGGGCGAGCCGGTCCGGGTCGCCGTTCCCGATTCCGTGGACGAGCTGACGGACACGCTGTGGAACGCCCTGAACCCCGACAACCGCATTTCCCTGTACGTCCGTTTTGTGGACCTCGCCACCGGCGAGGCCGAAAGCCGCCTGGTGAACAAGCACCGGAAAGGAGACGCCCAATGAAGGAACTGGAGCTGAAATACGGCTGCAACCCCAATCAGAAGCCTGCCGGCATTTTCATGGCCGACGGCAGCGACCTGCCCGTCACCGTGCTCAACGGCCGCCCGGGCTACATCAATTTTCTGGACGCCATGAACGCCTGGCAGCTGGTGAAGGAGCTGAAGGAAGCCACCGGTCTGTGCGCCGTCACCTCCTTCAAGCACGTTTCCCCCACCTCCGCCGCCGTGGGCAAGGTGCTGCCCGCCGCCCTGAAGCAGGCCTGCTTTGTGGACGACGTGCCGGAGCTGGACGCGTCCCCGCTGGCCTGCGCCTATGCCCGGGCCAGAGGCACCGACCGGATGTGCTCCTTCGGCGACTGGGTGGCCCTGTCCGACGTGTGCGACGTCACCACCGCCCGGCTCATCGCCCGGGAGGTCTCCGACGGCGTCATTGCGCCGGGCTACGAGCCGGAAGCGCTGGAAATTCTGAAAGCCAAGCGCAAGGGCGGCTACAACGTGGTGGCCATCGATCCGGCCTATGTGCCCGCGCCGGTGGAAACCAAGCAGGTGTTCGGCATCACCTTCCGCCAGGGCCGCAACAACTTCAAAATCGACCGGTCCCTGCTGACGAATATCGTCACCGAAAACAAAAATCTGCCCGAAAGCGCCGTCACCGATCTGCTGGTGGCGCTGATTACCCTGAAATACACCCAGTCCAACTCCGTTTGCTTTGCCTATGACGGCCAGGCCATCGGCGTGGGCGCCGGGCAGCAGTCCCGGATTCACTGCACCCGTCTGGCCGGTTCCAAGGCGGACACCTGGTTCCTGCGGCAGCATCCCAAGACCCTCTCCCTGCCCTTCCTGCCGGAGCTGAGCCGCCCCAACCGGGACAACGTCATCGACGGCTACATCAACGGCAACGAGGAGGACGTCTGCGCCGACGGCATCTGGCAGAATTACTTCACCCGGCAGCCGGAGCGGCTCACCGAGGGCGAAAAAGCGGCGTTTCTGGCAAGCTGCCGGAACGTGGCCCTTGGCTCCGACGCCTTCTTCCCCTTCGCGGACAACATCAAGCGGGCCTGGAAGTCCGGCGTGGCGTACATCGCCCAGCCCGGCGGTTCCATCCGGGACGATCTGGTCATTGAGGAGTGCAACAAGCACGATATCGTCATGGCCTTCACCGGAATGCGCCTGTTCCATCACTGATTTCTCACTTGAAACCTTCCCTTCTGATTTTTTCGGGGGAAGGCTTCGGCATTTTCTGAAAGGAGCTGCTTATGAAGCTGATGGTCATCGGTGGCGGCGGACGGGAACACGCCATCATTAAAAAACTCAGAAAAAATCCCAACGTGGAAACAATTTACGCCCTGCCCGGCAACGGCGGCATCGCCGCCGACGCCGTGTGCGTTCCCATCAAGGCCACGGATCTGGACGGCATCGTCCGCTTTGCAGAGGAAAACGCCATCGATTACGCCGTGGTGGCCCCCGACGACCCGCTGGTGCTGGGCGCCGTGGACCGGCTGGAGGCGGCGGGCGTGCCCTGCTTCGGCCCCCGGGCCAATGCCGCCATCATCGAGGGCAGCAAGGTCTTTTCCAAGAACCTCATGAAGAAATATGGCATCCCCACCGCCGCCTATGAAGTGTTCGACGACATGGACGCCGCTCTCCGGTATCTGGACACCGCCCCCATCCCCACCGTCATCAAGGCCGACGGTCTGGCGCTGGGCAAGGGCGTCATCATCGCCCAGACCCGGGAGGAGGCCAGAGCGGCCGTCCGCTCCATGATGGCCGACCATGTCTTCGGCAAAAGCGGCGACCACATCGTCATCGAGGAATTCCTCACCGGCCCGGAGGTCTCGGTGCTGTCCTTCACCGACGGCGAGACGCTGGTGCCCATGGTGTCCTCCATGGACCACAAGCGGGCCCACGACGGCGACACCGGCCTGAACACCGGCGGCATGGGCACCGTGGCCCCCAATCCCTACTACACCCCCGCCGTGGCCAAGCGGTGCATGGAAGAAATCTTCCTGCCCACCATGAAGGCCATGAATGCCGAGGGCCGGACCTTCCGGGGCTGCCTGTATTTCGGCCTGATGCTGACCCCCGACGGCCCCAAGGTCATCGAGTATAACTGCCGCTTCGGCGATCCGGAGACTCAGGTGGTGCTGCCGCTGCTGGAAAGTGACCTGCTCACCGTGATGCAGGCCGTGACGGCGGGCCGTCTGGCCCGGACCGAGGTCCGCTTCTCGGACAAGTACGCCTGCTGCGTCATTCAGGCCTCCGACGGCTACCCCGCCGCCTACCGGAAAGGCTATCCCATCACCATGACCCCTGAAGCCGCCGCCCACACCGATGTGGCCGGCGCCGCCCTGCAGGACGGGGTGCTGGTCACGTCCGGCGGCCGGGTCACCGGCACCACCGCCGTGGCCGACACGCTGGAGCAGGCCATCCGGGAAGCCTACCGGCTAACGGAGGGCGTCCGGTTTGAAAATGCCTATCACCGCAGCGACATCGGCGCCCGGGCGCTGGCCGCTCCCCATTGCTGACAGGAGGAACACCAAATGGTTGAACGCATTTTTGTGGAAAAGAAGCCCGGCCTTGACAACGAGGCCCGGGCGCTGCTGAACGACGCCCGGAATCTGCTGGGCATCACCGCGCTGGAGCGGGTGCGCCTGCTCAACCGCTACGACGTGGAGAATCTCTCCCCGGAACTGTTTGACTACGCGGTGCGGACGGTGTTTTCCGAGCCCCAGCTGGACATTGCCTGCCGGGAGCCGGAACTGACCGGCGCCGCCGTGTTCGCCGTGGAGTATCTGCCCGGCCAGTTTGACCAGCGGGCCGACTCCGCCGCCCAGTGCATCCAGATTCTCTCTCAGGGCGACCGCCCCGCCATCCGCACCGCCAGGGTTTACGCCCTGTACGGCAAGCTGACGGACGCGGAGCTGGCCGAGGTGAAAAAATACGTCATTAACCCGGTGGAGGCCCGGGAGGCTTCGCTGGAAAAGCCCGCCACGCTGCGGATTGACTATGAAATCCCCACCACCGTGGCCACGGAAACCGGCTTTACGGCCCTGTCCCGGGAGGAGCTGGCGGACATGATCCGCAAGCTGGGCCTGGCCATGGATCTGGAGGATATCTGCTTCTGCCAGAACTACTTCCGCAGCGAGCACCGGGATCCCACCATCACGGAAATCCGGATGATCGACACCTACTGGTCCGACCACTGCCGCCACACCACCTTCAACACCCGGATCGACGGCGTGACCTTTGCCGATCCGCTGCTGCAGAGCGCCTACGACCGGTATCTGGCCGTCCGGAAGGAGCTGGGCCGGACCAAGCCCATCTGCCTGATGGATCTGGCCACGCTGGCCGCCAAGTACCTCAAGACCACCGGCAAGCTGACCAAGCTGGACGAATCCGAGGAAATCAACGCCTGCACCGTGAAAATGGACGTGGAGGTGGACGGCAAAACCCAGCCCTGGCTGCTGCTGTTCAAAAACGAAACCCATAACCACCCGACGGAAATCGAGCCCTTCGGCGGCGCCGCCACCTGCATCGGCGGTGCCATCCGGGATCCCCTGTCCGGCCGGAGCTATGTCTACGGCGCCATGCGGGTCACCGGTGCCGCTGATCCGCTGAAGCCCGTGTCCGAAACCATCCCCGGCAAGCTGCCCCAGCGGAAAATCGTCACCACCGCCGCGGCGGGCTACTCCTCCTATGGCAACCAGATCGGTCTGGCCACCGGCATCGTGGACGAAATCTACCATCCCGGCTACGCCGCCAAGCGGATGGAAATCGGCGCGGTCATCGCCGCCGCCCCGGCGGAAAACGTCCGGCGGGAGGTGCCTCAGCCCGGCGACGTGGTCATCCTGCTGGGCGGCAGCACCGGCCGGGACGGCTGCGGCGGCGCCACCGGTTCCTCCAAGAGCCACACGGTCCAGTCGCTGGAAACCTGCGGCGCCGAGGTCCAGAAGGGCAACGCCCCCGAGGAGCGGAAGCTCCAGCGGCTGTTCCGGAATCCCAAGGCCAGCCGCCTGATCAAGCGCTGCAACGATTTCGGCGCCGGCGGCGTGTCCGTGGCCATCGGCGAGCTGGCCGACGGGCTGGATATCGATCTGAACAAGGTACCCAAGAAATACGAAGGTCTGGACGGCACGGAGCTGGCCATTTCCGAATCCCAGGAGCGGATGGCCGTGGTGGTGGCCCCGGAGGACGTGGACACCTTCCTGGCGCTGGCCGACGGTGAAAACCTGCAGGCCTGCCCCGTGGCCGTCGTCACCGCCGAGCCCCGGCTGGTCATGCGCTGGAACGGCCGGGCCATCGTGGACGTCAGCCGGGATTTCCTGAATTCCAACGGCGCGGAAAAGCACATTTCCATCGAAACCGCCGCCCCCGGCGTTATCCGCAAGGCCGTCACCGGCAGCTTCGAGGAAAACTGCCAGGCGCTGGCCCGGGACCTGAACACCTGCTCCAAGCGGGGCCTTTCCGAGCGGTTCGACTCCACCATCGGCGCGGGCACCGTGCTGATGCCCTTCGGCGGCAAGAATCAGCTGACCCCCATTCAGGCCATGGTGCAGAAAATTTCCGTGGAAAAGCAGCACACCGACAACTGTTCCTATATGGCCTTTGGCTATAACCCCTTCCTGTCCGAGGCCAGCCCCTATCACGGGGCCTATCTGGCCGTGGTGGAGTCGGTTTCCAAGCTGATTGCCACCGGCGCTTCCTTTGAGGACGTGTATCTCACCTTCCAGGAGTACTTTGAGCGGGTGGGTCACGACGGCAAGCGCTGGGGCAAGCCCCTGGCGGCGCTGCTGGGTGCCTTCCAGGCCCAGCTGGATCTGGGCGTGGGCGCCATCGGCGGCAAGGACTCCATGTCAGGCACCTTCGAGCAGCTGGACGTGCCCCCCACGCTGGTCTCCTTCGCCGTCACCACCGGCAAAACCGCCGAGGTGGTGTCGCCGGAATTCAAGCAGGCCGGTCACGATGTGATCTGTCTGTCCCCGACGTACGACGAACACGGTCTGCCCACCGCCGACTCCCAGACCGCCCTGTTCCGCCGGGTCACCGCGTTGCTCCGCAGCGGCAAGGCCGTGGCCTGCTACACCCCCGGCATGGGCGGCATCGGCGAAGCGGTGATGAAGATGTGCTTCGGCAACGGTCTGGGCTTCCGGTACCGGGAGGATCTGGACAACGACACGATTTTCGGCTACCGCTACGGCAGCTTCCTGCTGGAGGTCACGGAGCCGGTGGCGGGCGCGCCGGTCATCGGTCAGGTGACGGACGACGGTACCATTTCCAAGGGCGACCGGTCGCTGTCGCTGGACCGGCTGCTGCACGACTACGAGGGCAAGCTGGAGCCGGTTTACGCCTGCAACATTCCGGCGGCGGAAGGCCCCATGGAAACCTTCTCCTATGAAACCGGCGCCCGGGTGGCCCCGACGGTGAAGGCGGCCCGGCCCAGGGTCCTGATTCCCGCCTTCCCCGGCACCAACTGCGAATACGATTCGGCCAAGGCCGTCCGGGACGCCGGGGCGGAGCCGGAAATCCTGGTCATCAACAATCTGTCCGCCGACGGCATTGCCCGGAGCGTGGACACCTTCGCCAAGGCGCTGGACACGGCCCAGATGGTCTTTATCCCCGGCGGCTTCTCCGGCGGCGACGAGCCGGACGGCTCCGGCAAGTTCATCACGGCCTTCTTCCGCAACGCTGCGGTGAAGGAGGGCGTCACCCGGCTGCTGGAGCAGCGGGACGGCCTGATGTGCGGCATCTGCAACGGCTTCCAGGCCCTCATCAAGCTGGGACTGGTGCCCTACGGCAAGATCATCGACACCGACGAAACCTGCCCCACCCTGACCTTCAACACCATCGGCCGGCACCAGAGCCGGATCGTCCGGACCCGGATCGCCTCCAACAAGTCCCCGTGGCTGAGCCTGACCAACGTGGGCGACATTTACAGCGTCCCCATTTCCCACGGCGAGGGCCGGTTCCTGGCAAGCGAGGACCTGATCCGGCAGCTGGCGGCCAACGGTCAGATCGCCACCCAGTATGTGGACATGGAGGGCCGCGCCACCGGCGATATCCGCTTCAACCCCAACGGCTCCCTGTTCGCCATTGAGGGCATCACCTCCCCCGACGGCCGGGTGTTCGGCAAGATGGGCCACAGCGAGCGCATCGGCGCCGGGCTGTACCGCAACGTCCCCGGAAATTACGATATCCGGATGTTTGAGGCCGCCGTCCGGTACTTCAAGTAAGAAAAAATCGAAAAACGCGCCCGGAGAGCAATCTCCGGGCGCGTTTTATAGGTTGAGAATCAGCCTTCTACCGTGGTCTTTGCCGTGAGGGACCGATAGAAGTTGGCAACGGTGGCCTGCATATAAGGAATCAGCCAGATGTACAGGATGCCGAAGGTGAAGCACGCCAGGATTTGCCAGCCCAGGAAGGACAGATTCAGGACGAACAGTTCCCCCTTATGGCCCTGGGTGATCCGCTTGCTCTCGTTGAGGGCCTGCCGGGCGGTCATTTCCGGATGGTCCGCCAGAACGTAATAGGCCATGGAGTAGGACAGCCCTTTGACGATACCGGGAATGACGAACAGCATGGACCACAGGCTGGTGAAGAAGCCGATCAGGAAACTCAGCCACCATGCCCGGCCCAGCTGGTCAAGGCCGCTGAACAGGTCACCGACCTTGGGCTTCTGGCCGTTCGTCATATTCAGGTAGATTTTGACGAGTCCGAGGCCCAGCGCCGGTACCAGAATCAGGTTCGCCAGCGGTACGCCGGTGATCACTGTCGCCACGATGGCGATCACGAACAGGATGCCGATGTTGCCCTTAATCTGGGCCTTTGCCATGGATTTGAGTTGTGCGCGTGTCATAAAGACACCTCCTCTTTCAAAGTTCAACTTTATCATAACTTACATTTTTCGTTTTGTCAATACGAATAAAAGGAGAACCATTGGAATCGGCATATTTCCGTCATTTTAACGTATGAAATCTCCGATAAAGCAGGAAGCACTCCGCAATCAGGGCGGCGGTGATGCCCAGCCCCACCGGCGTGTAGGAACCGGTCAGCAGCGGAAAAAGGGAAAAGAGGGCCGCAAAAGCGGCAAGGCCCATGGCCACCCGTGTGTTCGCCGCGCCGCGGGACCCGATCCCGACGGCCAGTGCGACGAGAACCGCCGCCGTCAGAATCCCGGTGAGAAACGGCGCATAGCTGCCGTAACCAAGCAGCAAAACGGAAAAACCGGAAACGTATTGCCGACGCTTCTCGATGGCACCGGCTGCGTTCTGCACGCCGAAATCCAGCGCCGCACTCCACGGGCACGCCTCCAGCACCAGCGCCAGAACCGCCGCCCAGCCGTATTGCAGCCACAGTTTGATCTTTGCAAATAGCATACTAGTACCTTTTATAATCTTCCTTTTTTAAGTTCAGTTTCATTATAATTTACATTTTTTATATTGTCAACAGGAACAAAACGCAAAAAAGAATATTGACATATTTTCGCCATTATGCTAAAATTTTGAAAACAAAAGACGACAGGAGGCTCTCTCATGCGTTTAGTCACTACATCCGATTCTCTGGCCGAGACCTTCGGCGATCTGGAAGCGGTCCGGATTCTCGCCCGCAACGGCTTTGACGCCATCGACTGGAGCTTTTTCAGCATCGAACGCCAGATTGGCTGGCAGGGCGGCGGCTGGCGGGACCACGCCGCGGAAATCCGCCGCACGGCGGAGGAATGCGGCATCGGCTTCGGCCAGTCCCACGCCCCCTTCCCCAGCTCCGTGGGCAACGAGGAAAAGGACAAGCAGATCCTGACCACGATCCTCAAATCCATGGAGGCCGCCGCGCTGCTGGGCTGCCACTCCATTATCGTCCACCCCCGGCAGCATCTGCCCTACGCCAAAAACAAAAAGCAGCTGTTCCGGGAAAACGTAGCCTTCTACACCGACCTGATCCCCTACTGCAAGCAGTTCGGCATCCACGTCTGCGTGGAAAATATGTGGCAGTATGACGAAAAGCGCCACATCATCGTGGACAGCGTCTGCGCCCAGCCCGAGGAATTCTGCGCCATGATCGACGAGATCAACAGCCCCTGGATCACCGCCTGCCTGGACATCGGCCACACGGCGCTGGTGGGCGTGGACCCGGCGGACGCCATCCGGGCGCTGGGCCACGACCGGCTCAAGGCCCTCCACGTCCACGATGTGGACTATCTCCACGACTGCCACACCCTGCCCTTCAACCGGAATCTGGACTGGGATGCCATCACGGCGGCGCTGGCCGAGATTCACTACGACGGCGACTTCACCTTTGAAGCGGACGCCTTCCTCGAACAGTTCCCCCGGGAGCTGCGGAAGGACGCCAGCGTGCTGATGGCGCGGACCGGCCGCTATCTGGTGGAAAAAACCGGACTATAAGCCCGCTTTTGACGCGATAACATTGGAAAGGAATCACCTACATGAAAAAAGTGGTACTTCTCGGAGACTCCATCCGGCAGATTGGCTACGGCAAAAAGGTCGCCGCGCTGCTGGAGCCGGACTACACGGTCTGGCAGCCGGACGACAACTGCCGCTACGCCCAGTACACACTCCACGGCGTGCTGGAGGACTGGGCCGCCGAGCTGGCGGACGCGGACATCGTCCACTGGAACAACGGCCTGTGGGACATGAGCGTCCACGGGGACGACGGGGTCTTCACGCCGCTGGAAACCTACTGCGACTTCATCCTGCGTATTGCGAAGGCCCTCCAAAAGACGGCGGGGACGGTCATTTTCGCCACCACCACGCCGGTCCGTCCGGGCCACCCCCTCAACAACAACGAAATCGCCGAACGGTACAACGCCTGCGTCGTGCCGAAGCTCCGGGAAGCGGGTGTCCTCATCGACGACCTCTATCCCCTCGTCGCCGCCCATCCGGACGACTATATCCGGGCGGACGACCACATCCACCTGACCGAAGCGGGCATCGACGCCTGCGCCAGGCAGATCTGCGAGACGATCCGCGCCCTGGGCTGAAAGCCGCCGCTCCGAAACGACGTACCCGCAAAACCTAGCCACCGCACCGAAACATTGTACTGTCAGACAGGAAAGCGCGCCGCGGGGTGTCCAGAGGGGGCTATGGCTTTGGCGCGCGGGAGCGCGACAACGCAATCCCCCTCTGGTTGCTTCTTGCGGGTATTTCTTGTCAATACAAGAAATACCCCCGCCGGAGGCACATGGCAGCGATGACAAGCAGTGTCGTGAAAACGTAACAAAAAAGGAGCGTATCGTTGTCGATACGCTCCTTTTTTGTGGTATTATTTCTTTTTTCCGGGGCGGCGGTTGCCGTCCTTGTCGAAAAACCGCATCAGCACCGCATCCACCCCGATCCGGCTGACCAGCACCAGCCCGATTTCCCACAGGATACAGTGCAGCGCCGAGAGAATCATGGCGTCAGCCTGCATCTTCCGGTACCGGCTGACGATCAGCAGCATGACCACCGTCAGCGTAAAGCCCAGCGCCGCCCACACCAGGCCGCCGATCCGCTGGGCAAACTGCCACGCCTCCACGCTGCCCATGCCGAAATAGCACCGGTAGCCGAAGCTGTGATTGGCCTCCTTCGGGGCCAGAAACAGGTACAACAGCCCCAGCACCAGCAGCACCAGCGGGCCGATCAGCACCGCCAGCCGGGCAATCAGCTCAATTTTTCCCAAAACGGTGTCCAGCTTGGGCATCAGCGCCGCCGGATCAAACTCACTCAGCAGTGATTTCAGTGCTTCCATGGTTTCGCCGCTCCTTTTGCAATGTTACTTTTCTTCCAGAAATTTATTGACCTCGTGCATAAAGCTGCTCACGTCCTCGAACCGGCGGTACACCGACGCGAAGCGGATATACGCCACCTCGTCCAGCGGCTTGAGCCGGGCCATGACCATTTCGCCGATGGTGTCGGAGGAAACCTCCCGCTCCAGCGAATTCTGGAGGGTCTGCTCGATTTCCGTGGCGATGGCCTCCAGCCGGGCAAAGGGCACCTGCCGCTTTTCACAGGCCCGGACCATGCCGTTGAGGATTTTGTTCCGGTCGAAGCTCTGGCGGGAACCGTCCCGCTTGACCACAATCACCGGCAGGCTCTCCACCACTTCAAACGTCGTAAAGCGCCGCTGGCAGGCCAGGCACTCCCGGCGGCGGCGAATGCTCAGGCCGTCCTCAGAGTGACGGGAATCCACAACCTTGCTTTCCTGATCGCCGCAAAACGGGCATTTCATCGGAAAACACTCCCTTTCCTTTCCTGATTCTTTCATTATAGCAGAGGTTTCTTCCACTGTCCAGCTTTTTTTCCGGCGCGGATTGGCCCTTGCTATTTTGGCCGGTTTCGGTTATAATCGTCCCATCGACCAATCCGGAAGGAGCGTTTCCTCTATGAACCGTAAATTTCTCTGGGCCGTCTGGAGCTGCCTGTTTGCACTGAGCGCCGCCTGCGGCTTTGTTTCCGCCCCGGAGGGGCTGGTCAAGGCGCTGCTGGTGCTGCTGGCGCTGTGCTTTTTCGTGCCGGGCTTTCTGCTGCTGCGGTGCGGCAGCCGGAAAACCGCGCTGCTGGTCCGCAATCTTGCCATCGCGTCCCTGAGCGTCTCGCTTGTTATGATTGTGGTCAACATTCTCTCGCTGCCCTACCCCACCGCCGTGGGCAATGCGCTCTACGGCATTCTGGTGGTGGTCAGCGCGCCCATGGTGTGCAGCCGGTACTGGGCCGTGAGCCTGTTCCTGTGGGCCGTGCTGATGATCTGCGCCGCCAAAGCCGCCAAAAAACGCTGACAATTCGCCCCTGCCGTAAAACGCAAGGGCATTTTCTTAACTTAAAAGGAGACACGACCATGCTGGATGTGACGCTTGCCCGGTCCCCGCTGATTTTCCGTGGGGACGAACACACCGCCTACCGGGACCCGGCGCTTTACCACGACGGAACCCGGTTCCATCTGTTTTTCACGCTGGTGGAGAACATCCCCGGCGGCCCCTATCTCCGGCTGGCCAAGTCCACCAGCCGGGATCTGACCGACTGGACGGTGCCCCGGCCGCTGACGCCCCGGGACAAGACCTGCAATTACTCCAGCCCCGGCAACGTCATCCGGTTCGGCGGCCGGTATGTGCTGTGCCTGCAAACCTACCCCCGGGAAAATGGGGAAAAGTACGCCAACGACCGGGCCAGGCTGTTCGTCATGGAAAGCGACGATCTGGAAACCTTCTCGCCGCCCCGGCTGCTCCGGGTGAAGGGCCAAGCGGTTCCGCCCGGGGACATGGGGCGAATGATCGACCCCTATCTGGCGGAGGACCCGGCGGAAAAGGGGCTGTGGTGGTGCTTTTTCAAGCAGAACGGCGTCAGCGCCGCCCGGTCCCGGGATCTGGTGACCTGGGAATTTGCCGGGCACATGGACGGCGGGGAGAACGTCTGCATTTTCCGCCGGGGCAGCGACTACGTCATGCTCCACGCGCCGGAAAACGGCATCGGCGTCCGCCGGTCGCCGGATCTGCGCCGCTGGACCGACGAAGGTGTGCTGACGTTGGGGCAGGACCGGTGGCCCTGGGCCAGAGGGCGGATCACCGCCGGGGCGGCGCTGGACGTGTCGGCGCTCTGCGGGGAGCCCATGTACGTTATGGTGTTCCACGGCTCCGGCCCGGCAGACGAATCGGTGGATTTCGACAAAAACGCCAGCATCGGCCTGGTCTACAGCCGGGACGGCCGCCGCTGGCAGTGGAACGGCGATTAGGAATCCGCCAGCACCGTATCCGCCAGCGTCCGGACCGTTTCCAGCCGGCCCTCCGCGAAGGGGCTTTCCAGCCCCGCCGACGACAGGAAGGCCATCAGGCTGGTTTCCTCGGTGGTGAGGATTTCCTCGTATTTGGCAAGGCCCGCGCCGGAGGACGCCCGCTCCCGCTCATAAAGCTGCAGCGCCGCGTCGCAGCTGACCACATAGCTGACGATGTACATGGGATTGGTGTACAGATGGGTGATGTAGGTGAAATCCTGGGGCGCCGTCTCCAGCCCGTAGGCCGCCGCCGTCCGGGTGTACAGGTCCGTAATGCCCGCCGCCGTCAGCTCCTCCTCCGGCAGCTCGTAAAGGGCCTGCTCGAAGGCCCCGTAGGCCGCCTGCTCCACGAAGGTGCAGAGGGTGTCTGCCAGCTTGAGTTTTTCCAGATCCGCCGTGCCGGAGCCGTAGAACAGGCTCAGGTACTCCATGCCCTGGGACATGATCTCCGCCACGTCGATGCTGCTGACGCTGCCGCCGCAGAGATAATCGTTGGCAAAATGGCCGAATTCGTGGGAAAGCCGCAGCTTATCGTAGAGCAGCCCCTCCGGATTGACAAAAAGGAAAGGTTCGCCGTAGCTGCCGAGGTAAATCTCGTAGGACGCGTCGTATTTCCGGGCGCTGTAGGTAATGTCGTACAGGCCGCCCTTTTCCAGCACATAAAACGACTCCTCCACCGCGCCGCCCATGGTTCCGGCACAGTCCCGGACAAAATCCAGCGCCTCGGCGGCGCTGCAGGGCGTCAGCCCCAGCTGCCACACCGGAGAGGAAAGCAGCTCCCGGTAGGTGGGCGTCAAGACTGCGGCAATGTCTGCAAAATAATCGTCGATCTGGGCCGGGGTATAGTCCCGTTCATAGTACAGATCGTAGGCAAGATTTACATAACTATCGTATCCAACCTGGGCCGCCTGTTCGCGGCGCATCTGCACCAGCTGGGCCAGCAGCTCCGCCATAGCCTGGGTGTCCTCTCCGGCGGACAGGTCGTAATACCGGTTCTGAAGCTGGGCCTCCTGCTCGGACAGGGCCACAAACGTCTCGTCCCACACCGACTCCGACTCGTAGGCATCCAGAAAGCCCGGGCCGAAATACTGCTCCTGATCCAGCTCCGCCCGGCAGGGCGACTTGGCCAGCGCCCGGTAGAGCTGCTCTGCCGACGCGCTGAGGGTGGCGGCATTTTCGTTGCAGAAGGTATACTCCTCCTCCCAGTAGGAGTCCGACAAATCGTGGTGATAGTGCAGCATGGCCAGATTGGTGTTGGTCTGGTAGTCGGCGTAAAGCTGAAAGAAGGCGTAAACCTGCTCCATCACCGCCTCCACCTCGTCCCCGGCGGCCGCGGCGCAGCTTTTCTCCAGCTGGTCCGCCACGGCGTCCAGATCGGGCCGGGTGTAGATCATGCGGGCATAGGAATACACCGGCAGACTGCCGTAGCGGAGCCGCCGGACCACATCCCGGGCAGCGTCCTCCGACAGGCCGCAGCCGGTCAGCAGCAGCGCCAGCACCAGGCAAAGCAGCGAAAGTGCGGATTTTTTCATAACCTTTCCTCCGGAAATTCTCTTTTTCTCTATCATATCACAGCCTTTTCCCGGATGCAATCTTTTTTGCCCCGGAGGCTTTACAAGGGACGTTCTTTGTGTTAAGATAGTTGCGAACGCAACGATTAGAAGGAGGAACCGCCATGTCCCGCATCACCCGCGACATCATGCAGATTTCCCGCTGCTCCAACCAGTTCCGCAGCGACTATCTGGCGCCCTACGGTCTCAAGTCCTGCCACGCCGGTTATCTCACCGCCATCCACCATCACCCGGGCCTCTCCCAGGATAAGCTGGCCCGGATGATCTGCTTCGACAAAAGCAACGTGGCCCGGCAGGTGGCCTTTCTGGAGGAAAACGGCTTCCTCGCCCGCACCCCGTCGGAGGACGACAAGCGGATGATGCAGCTGTATCTGACGCCCAAGGCGGAAAGCCTGATTCCCGTCATCGAGGAAATGTACACCCAATGGAGCAGTCGGCTGACCCAGGATCTGACGGAGGCGGAATTTGAGCAGCTGGCCGATCTGATCGGCAGGCTGAAGCGCCGTGCCGCCGAATGGATGGAGGCGCGTTGAGTTGAAAGGCATCTGGTCCTACATCCGGCCCTATATGGGCTATATCCTGCTGGCCATGTTCATCAAGCTCACCGGCGCGGCGCTGGAGCTGCTGATCCCCTATTTGATGGAGCTGATTCTGGACGTGAAGGTCCCCGCCGGCGCGCAGCGGGAAATTTACATCTACGGCCTGCTGATGGTGCTCTGCGCGGCGGGCTGTCTGGCGCTGAACATCCTTGCCAACCGGATGTCCGCCGTCAGCTCCGGAAAAATCACCCTCGCCCTGCGCCACGATCTGTTCGCCCGGCTGGAAGGGCTGTCCGCCCGGCAGATGGACGCGCTGACCGTCTCCTCCGCCGAATCCCGGCTCACCAGCGACACCTACAACATCAATCAGCTGCTGGCCCGGACCCAGCGTCTGGGCATCCGGGCGCCGATTCTGCTCATCGGCGGCGTGGCCATGATGCTGGGCATGGACGCCCCGCTGGCGCTGGTGCTCATTGCCATGCTGCCGCTGATCGGCATCGTGGTGTATGCCGTCACCAAGTGCAGCCTGCCCCTCTACACCCGCCAGCAGTCCGTGCTGGACAAGGTGGTCCGGGTGGTGCAGGAGAACATCACCGGCATCCGGGTCATCAAGGCCCTGAGCAAAACCGACTACGAAAAGGGCCGGTTCCGGGCGGTGAACGACGAGCTGACCGCCGTGGACCAGAAGGCGGGGCTGATTACCGCCATCACCAACCCCACCGCCAGTCTGGTGCTGAATCTCGGCCTGACCGTGGTGGTGGTGGTCGGCGCCTACCGCGTCAACGGCGGTGCCTGCAAAAGCGGCGTGATTGTGGCATTTTTGCAGTATTTTACCATGATTCTCAACGCCATGCTGGGCATTACCCGGATTTTCGTCATGTGGTCCAAGGGCGAAGCCAGCGCCCGGCGGGTAGCCGCCGCCCTGAAAACCCCGGAGGATCTGGCGGTGCTGCCGCCGGAACCGGCAGCCCCCGCCCCGGCCCACATCGAATTTCAGGACGTCTCCTTCTCCTACACCGGCATCGGCGCCAATTTGCAGCACCTGTCCTTCCGGCTGGAGCACGGCCAGACGCTGGGCATTCTCGGCCCCACCGGCGCGGGAAAATCCACGGTGCTGAACCTGCTGCTGCGGCTGTATGACGCGGACAGCGGCCGGATTCTCCTGGACGGCCGGGACATCCGCACCATTCCCGCCGGGGAGCTGCGGAAAAAGTTCGGCATCGTCTTCCAGAACGACTTTGTCATGGAGGGCACCATCGGCGGCAACCTCCGGTTCTTCCGGCCGCTGGATGAAGAAGCGCTGGATCGGGCCGCCGCCGACGCCCAGGCGGACTTCATCGCCGCCAAGGAAGGCGGCATGGACGCCGAGGTCATGGTCCGGGGCAACAATCTCTCCGGCGGACAGAAGCAGCGGCTGCTCATCGGCCGTGCCCTTGCCGCCGATCCGGAAATTCTCATTCTGGATGACGCCTCCTCGGCGCTGGACTACCGCACCGACGCCAACCTCCGCCGCGCCCTGCGGCGGCACCACCGGAACACCACCACCGTGCTGGTGGCCCAGCGGATCAGCTCCCTGCGCCACGCGGATCTGATTCTGGTGCTGTCCGACGGCGTGGTGCTGGGCGAGGGCACCCACGAGACGCTGATGGAAACTTGCCCGGAATACCGGGAAATCGCGGAAATCCAAATGGGAACGGCGGCGAGCGTATCATGAAAAAAGCAAATTCCGCCGCACCGGCGGTCCCCCGCCGTCCCGGCGTCGGCGCGCTGAGCAAGGGCAAGCTGCTCCGGCGGCTGTGGCGCTATCTGGGCCGGAACCGGCTGCTGCTGGTGCTGGCGCTGACGCTGAGCGTGTCCAGCAGCCTGCTGTCGCTCTACGGCCCCAAGTTGTCCGGCCAGGCCATCAACGCCATCGATCTGGGGGCCGGGAAGGTGGATTTCGACACCGTCTTTCGCTGCGCTGCCCTGATGGCCGTCTTTTACCTGCTTTCCGCCGTCCTGACGTACCTGCTCAACGCGGTGATGATCCGCCTGTCCCGGCGGATCTCCCGGCAGATGCGCCACGACGTCTTTGAAAATCTGGCGGCGCTGCCGGTGAGCTTCTTCGACCGGTATCAGACCGGCGACATCATCAGCACCATCACCTACGACGTGGACACCGTGAACCAGTCCCTGTCGTCGGATCTGCTGCAAATTCTGCAAAGCGTCGTCACGGTGGTGGTCTCCTTCATCATGATGCTGACCATCGCCCCCAAGCTGGTGCTGATTTTCGTGGTGACCATCCCGGTGACCGTCCTCTTCACCCGCTGGCTGGCGGGGCGGGTCCGGCCCATGTTCCGCCGCCGCAGCGCCAAGCTGGGCGTCCTCAACGGCTATGTGGAGGAAATGCTCTCCGGCCAGAAAACCGTCCGGGCCTACGGGCAGGAGGCGGCGGTGCTGGCGGGCTTCGACGAAAAGAACCGGGACGCCGTGGACGCCTACACCGTTGCCGAGTCCTACGGCACCATCACCGGCCCCTCCGTGAATTTCATCAACAACGTCTCCCTGTCACTGGTGTGCATTTTCGGCTCGGTGCTGTTTCTCCGGGGCGAAATCGGACTGGGCGACCTGAGCAGCTTCGTCCAGTACTCCCGGAAATTCTCCGGCCCCATCAACGAGGTGGCCAACATCATCGCCGAGCTGCAAAGCGCCTTCGCCGCGGCGGAGCGGGTGTTCGGCCTGATCGACGCCGCCCCGGAACCGGCTGACGCCCCCGATGCCGAGGAACTGACCCGGGTGGCGGGCGACGTGCGGCTGGAGCAGGTGGATTTCTCCTATACCCCCGGCGTGCCCATTATTCAGAATCTGAATCTTCACGCCGCCCCGGGCAGTCTCACCGCCATCGTCGGCCCCACCGGTGCCGGAAAGACCACCATCATCAATCTGCTCATGCGCTTTTACGACGTGGACGGCGGCCGGATCACGCTGGACGGCCGGGATATCCGGAATCTGACCCGTTCCTCCCTGCGGAAGGCCTATTCCATGGTGCTGCAGGACACTTGGCTGTTCCACGGCACGATTTTCGACAACATCGCCTACGGCAAGCCCGGCGCCACCATGGAGGACGTGGTGAAGGCCGCCAAGGCCGCCCATATCCACTCCTACATCTCCCGGCTGCCGGAGGGATATCAGACGGAGCTGTCCGACAACGGCTCCAGCATTTCCAAGGGGCAGAAGCAGCTGCTGACCATCGCCCGGGCCATGCTGCTCGACGCCCATATGCTGATTCTGGACGAGGCCACCTCCAACGTGGACACCCGGACCGAACAGGAAATTCAGGCCGCCATGCGGACGCTGATGGAGGGAAAAACCTGCTTCGTCATCGCCCACCGGCTCTCCACCATCCGCGCTGCGGACCACATTCTGGTGCTGGACGGCGGCCGGGTGGTGGAGCAGGGCACCCACGACAGCCTGATGGCCCGGGGCGGCTTCTACCGCAGGCTGTACGAATCCCAGTTTGACTCCGTTTCGTAAAAAATGCCCCTGCCGGCCAGGCAGGGGCATTGACAATCCGGGAAATCCGGAAAATGGCAAGCAAAACCGCCGGGGCAGGCCGCAGAAATGTGCGGCCTGCCCCGGCTTTGATCGGCATCAGGCTGTCATCATGGGTTGGATTTTCTGCCGGTAGATCCGGGTGAACAGCAGCAGCGTCACCGTCAGGCTGATGACCTCCGCAACGGGGAAGGACCACCACACATTGTGGACGTTGCCGCTGAGGCTCAGCAGGTAGGCCGCCGGCAGCAGCACCACCAGCTGGCGGCACAGAGAGACAATGGTGGAATAAATCCCGTTGCCCAGCGCCTGGAAGGACGCGCTCAGCGCAATGCCGAAGGCCGCCAGCGGGAAATGGATGCTGATGATCCGCAGGGCGCTGCACCCGATCTCCAGGAACCGGTCCGACGGGTTGAAAATCCCCAGCAGCAGCTCCGGCACCGCCTGAAACACCGCCACGCCGATGACCATCAGTGTGAAGGCCACGGCGCAGGCCAGCTTCAGCGTGTGGGTGATGCGTTTCGGCTTTTTCGCGCCGTAGTTAAAGGCCACAATAGAAATGGTGGCGTTATTCAGGCCGTAAAGCGGCATGAAGAAGAAGCTCTGCAGCTTGTAGTAAATGCCGAAAACGCCGGTGGCCGTCTCGTCGAAGCCCTGAAGAATCTGGTTCATGCCGAAATTCATGACGGAGCCGATGGCCATCATGACAATGGAGGGAATGCCCACCGTCAGGATCGGGCCGACCACCGCCTTGTGGAGCCGGAGATAGCGAAGGCCCAGCTGCACCTCCGGATTCCGGGTCAGGTTGAACACCACCGCCAGCAGCGCCGCCACCCACTGGCCGATGACCGTGGCCACCGCCGCACCGGCAATGCCCATGGCGGGAATGCCGAAATAGCCGAAAATAAACACCGGGTCCAGCACGATATTGATGATCGCGCCGGTGCCCTGGGTAATCATGGTGTACACCGTCCGGCCGGAGGCCTGCAGCAGCCGCTCGCCCAGAATTTCCACAAAAATACCCAGCGTGAAAATGCAGCAGATGCTGACGTAGGAAATGCCGCCCTCCACCGTCTCGGCCACATGGGACTGCATTTCATAGTAGGGCCGGGCGCCGAAAATGCCGAACAGCATAAACAGCGCCACGGCAATCAGCATCAGCAGGATACCGTTGCCTGCGGTCCGGTCCGCCGTCTCCCGGTCCCCCTCGCCCAGGGACTTGGACAGCAGGGAATTGACGCCCACGCCGATACCGGTGGCAAAGCCGATCTGCATATTCTGCACCGGAAACGCCAGCGACAGCGCCGTGACGGCACTTTCCGACACCCGGGAAACGTAAATGCTGTCCACAATGTTGTAAAGGGCCTGCACCAGCATGGCAATGATAATCGGCAGCGCCATATTGGCCAGCAGCCGCCCCACCGGCATGACGCCCATCTTGTTTTCGCTCAGATTGGGGAGCTTTCTCGATTCTTCCATAAGATTCCTTCCTTGATACGCAAAATAATTAGTATATTTTATCACATTTCCAGAAAAAATGCAAGAAAAACCGCCTTGTCGGCGGTTTTTCCCGGATTATCGGATTTTCTTGCCGTTGAGCACCGCTTCCGTCAACCGGTCGTCCCGGTAGCGCAGCGTCAACAGGAAAAAGGGCGCGTCCTGCCACAGCAGGTCCAGAAAAATCTGATCGCCCTCCCACTTGGGCAGGGAATTGAGAAATTCCCGCTTCACCCAGTGCAGCTCCCCCTCCCGGCAGTCGGTCATGGTGCCGGTAAAGGCATCGGCGGTGAACAGGTACATATATTCCCCTTCCCCTGGCTCCGTCAGGAACGTCACAATGCCCCGGCAGCGCCAGCTGGTCAGGGTCAGGCCCGTTTCCTCCCGGGCCTCCCGGAGCAGGCACTCGTCCGGCGACTCCCGATCCTCGAACTTGCCGCCGATGCCGATCCACTTGTCCTTGTTGATGTCCACCTTTTTCTTGTTCCGGTGGAGCATCAGCACCTCATCGCCCCGGAGGACGTAGCAAAGGGTCGTATTCAGCATGACGGCTCCTTTCTCTGGAGCAGGCGGATGGCGTGGTGCAGGTTTTCCACCTCCACGCAGTCGTGGCCCTCCTCCCGCTCACCATCCAGCGTCCAGGCCATGGCCGGGTCGGCGTACACCGTCACCCGGGAGGCGGGCCGGAAGGTGAGCATACTGCAATTGTACTTCTGGGTCCGCAGCGCCCGGATGCACTCGCTCAGCTCCACCAGATCCCGGGGCGCCCGGACCAGCAGCAGCTCAAACTTGCCGTCGCTCATGTCCACCTGCCTGGGGTCCAGCGTCAGAATGCCGCCGACGGAGGTGGAGTTGCTGATGGCGCCGAAAATAAAATCGCCGTCGATCACCTCGTTTTCCAGCTCAAAGCGCACATGAAGCGGCTTGATCTGGGACAGCTCCGAAATGCCATCCAGCAGGTAGGCAGTGTGGCCCAGGGCGTTTTTGATGTTCTGGGGGGTAGAATAGGAGGTCCGGGTGAAGGCGCCGAAGGACGCCACATAGGAAAAATACCGGTTACCGAACTTCCCCACGTCGTAGCAGCACGGCTCCCCCTCCACGATATCCCGGGCGGCCTGCAGCAGGTCCGTGGGCAGATGCAGGCTGGCGGCGAAATCGTTGGTGGAGCCAGCAGGCAGGTATCCCACCGGCAGATCCCGTCCGCTGCGCAGGACGCCGGTGATGGTTTCGTTGAAGGTGCCGTCGCCGCCGGCGCAGACCACCAGATCCACCTCCGCCGCCCGGGCCTGGACCTCCCGGGTGGCATCGCCCTGCCCCGCCGTCATATAGGTCAGCACCTCATAGCCCGCCCGGTTGAATACGGACAGCACCTCCGCCAGCACCCGGTTGGCCCGCCGGGTCCCGGCGAAGGGATTCATCACAAACAGCAGCTTTTTCATACATTTCCTCACTGAAGATCATGATCGCTCACATAAAACCGTGAAAACACGTTATATTATACCATGCTTTTGGTTTTCTTCAAGTCAAAACAGCGATTTTCCGGTGATTTTTCAGTTGTTCATAATTTATTCACATTTTCACCGTAAAATAGCTACAGGAATCGACAAAATTCGCATTTGAATGAGGTTATTTATGGAATTTCTGCAATGCGTGCTCTATGTGTTTCTGCTGGGGGTCGCTTCCGGAATCATCGGCAGCTGGTTGCCCCGGGAATGGTTCCACCCAGACCGGCCGCCTTACCGCTGCCGTCCCTGGGAGGACGGCGGGAAGATCTATCTGAAGCTCCATATCCGCGACTGGAAGGACCGGGTGCCGGATATGAGTAAGATTTCCAAGCGGCTGTACCGGAAATCCGTGGACACCACCCCGAATTCCGCCAATTTGCAGCGGCTGATCGCCGAAACCTGCGTGGCGGAATTCATGCACTATGTGATTCTGCTGCTGTCGCTGATGGTCCTGCGGATCTGGCGGGGCAAATGGGGCGCGGTGTTCTATCTGCTTTGCATCCTGTGGAACCTGCCCTGCATTCTGATCCAGCGGTTCAACCGCCCCCGGCTTCAGAAAACGCTCAAGCGCATGGAATCCAAAAAAGTCGCCGAACCGGCCGAATAAGCGAAAAAATCCCCGAATCCAACGATTCGGGGATTTTTACGGTTTTATCAGTCAGCGACGTAGGGCAGCAGGGCGATCTGACGGGCACGCTTGATGGCGGTGGTCAGGTCACGCTGATGAGCGGCGCAGGTACCGGTGGTACGGCGGGGCAGAATCTTGCCGCGCTCGGACAGGTAACGGCGGAGCTTTGCGGTGTCCTTGTAGTCGATGGCGGTCACCTTGTCCACGCAAAACGCGCAAATCTTCTTGCGCTTACGGGGACGAACACGCTGTTCGTTAGCCATGGAAATTCCCTCCTTGTAAATACGGTTGTTGAGTGTTCAGGAATCAGAAGGGCAGCTGTGCGTCGTCGTCTTCCAGCATCGCAAAATCCGATGCCGGGGCGCCGGACGGAGCGGAATAACCGCTGCCGGACGGGGCGGAATAGTGATTGCCATTGCCGCTTCCGCCGTAAGAGGAAGCGCCACCCTCGGCGTCCCGCTTACTGTCGCCAAAATAGACGTTATCCGCAACGACTTCCGCGCTGCGGCGCTTGTTGCCGTCCTTGTCGGTCCAGCTGCGGATCTGCAGCCGGCCGGACACCACCGCCATGCGTCCCTTGGTGAAATACTTGGAGACAAATTCTCCCGTCTGACGCCAGGCAATGCAGTCGATGAAGTCCGTCTCCCGTTCGCCGCCGTCTTTGGGCGCAAAGTCCCGATCGACTGCCAGCGAGAAGCTGGCCACGGCGATGCCGCTGCCGGTACGGCGCAGCTCGGGGTCACGGGTCAGGCGACCCATGATAACGATGTGGTTGAGCATGGAATTGCCTCCTTACTCTTCCACGACGGTGGTCAGGCAGCGCAGGATGCCGTCGGTGATCTTCAGAACACGCTCCAGCTCCGCAGGGAACTCGGGCTTGCTCTCATAGTTCATCAGAACGTAGTAGCCTTCCGTCAGATCGTTGATGGGATACGCCAGCCGACGCTTGCCCCACTCATCGATGTTGGACAGAGTACCCTCCGCCTCCACCATTGCCTTGAACTTCTCAACAAGCGCAGCGATGCCTTCCTCGCCCTGGGCAGGGTCGATGATATACAGCACCTCGTACTTACCGGTGATCTTAGCCATGTTGATTGCACCTCCTTTTGGACTTTTGGCCCCCGGACGCGCCGGGAGCAAGGATATCTGCTTTACAGACTGAGTTATTATAGCGGTTTTTCCCGGAAATGTCAATCCTTTTTTGCCGGAAATTTGCGAAGAAGCCGCAAAGGGGGCGCCCCGCAGGGCGCCCCGGTTCCGGTTTCAGCAGCCGCAGCCGCAGCCGTTGTTGTTCTCGCAGCCGCAGCCGTTGCCGCCGCAGTTGCAGAACAGGATCAGCAGGATGATGATCCACCACAGGTTGTTGCCGCCCAGGCCGCACAGACCGCCGTTATTGCAGTTGTTGCACATAAGGAATACCTCCAGATGATTTTTCAGCGGAAAAACCGCTCATCCCATGGTATTCCGGCGGCGGGAAAATGTGCGGCGAATGCGCTTACCGCTCGATATAGGCCTCCCGCTCGGCGCCGACGGAGACGTACTTGATGTGGCAGCCTACAGCCTTTTCCAGATACTCCACATACTTCTGGGCCGCGGCGGGCAGGTCCTCAAACTTCCGGCACTTGGACACGTCGCCGAAGCCTTCCACATACTCGATTACCGGCTTGGCCCGGTTCAGCCGCTCGCCGGTGGGGAAGACGGTGGTGATTTCGCCGTCCACGTCATAGGCCACGCACACGGGGATCTTATCCAGATAGGACAGCACGTCCAGCTTGGTCAGGGCGATGCAGTCTGCGCCCTGGACCTTCACGCCGTAGCGGGAAGCGGGCACGTCAAAGGGACCCACCCGACGGGGACGACCGGTGGCCGCGCCGAACTCGCCGCCGGCGGCACGGAGCTTGTCGGCCTCCTCGCCGAACATCTCCGCCGTGAAGGGGCCTTCGCCCACGCAGGTGGAGTAGGCCTTCATGATGCCGATGGCCTGATCCAGTCGGCTGCCGGGAATGCCCGCGCCGATGGGGCCGAAGTTGGCCAGCGTCTGGGAGGAGGAGGTGTAGGGATAAATGCCGAAATCAATGTCCCGCAGAGCGCCCAGCTGGGCCTCGAACATGATGTTCTTGCCCGCCGCCACGGCCTGGGACAGGTACTCGGACACGTCGGTGATATAAGGGGCCGCCATGGCGCCGAACTTCCGCAGCCAGGCCATCATGTCCCCGGTCTTCACCGGCTCGTGGCCGTAGCCGGTCACGGTCAGGTTCTTCCACTCCACAATGTCGGCCACCTTCTGCTCCAGAGAATCCATGTGCAGCAGGTCCTCCATGCGGATGCCCTTTTTCATATACTTGTCGGCGTACACCGGCGCAATGCCCCGGCGGGTGGAGCCGAACTTCTTGTCCGCCAGCCGCTCTTCTTCCATGATGTCCTGCATCTTGTGGTAGGGCATACAGACAATGGCCTTGTCGCTGATCTTCAGGTTGTCCGGGGTGATCCGGATGCCCTTGTCGGTGAGGGACTTGATCTCCCCGGCCAGATGCTCCAGATCGATGACCACGCCGTTGCCGATGACGTTCACGGTGGTCTCCCGGAGGATGCCGGAGGGCAGCAGGTTCAGGACGAACTTGCCCTTTTCGTTGACCACGGTGTGGCCAGCGTTGTTGCCGCCCTGATAGCGGCAGATAATATCATAGTCGGAGGACAGCAGGTCCACCATCCGGCCCTTGCCCTCGTCGCCCCAGTTAATTCCTACGATTGCTGTCAGCATAATGCTAACCCCTTTCTTTACACGTTGATTTCGGTCCGGACCTGGTCCTGCAGCACCGACGCATTGTCGGCCAGTACGGCCCGCACCTCCGTCAGATATTCCTCCGTCTGCTGGCAGGCCCGGCCGGTGAAGCCGCCCTCCCGCAGAATTTGGTCGATTTCCTCCCGGGTGATATGGAACACCGGGTCGGCGGCGATACGGTCCAGCAGATCGTTGTCCGCCCCGTCCTGCTTCACGGCCTTACCGGCCGCCACGGAATGACGGCGGATGGCCTCGTGGAGCGTCTGGCGGTCGCCGCCCTTTTTGACGCAGTACATCAGGATGTTCTCGGTGGCCATAAACGGCAGCTCCTCGTTGAGGTGCTTTTCGATGACCTTGGGATAGACGGTCAGGCCCCGGATCACGTTGAGATACAGCGTCAGGATGCCGTCCACCGCCAGAAACGCCTCAGGAATGCTGATGCGCCGGTTGGCGGAGTCGTCCAGCGTCCGCTCCAGCCACTGGGTACCGGCGGTCATGGCCGGATTCAGGGCATCGGCCATCACATACCGGGACAGGGACGTGATCCGCTCGCTCCGCATGGGATTGCGCTTATAGGCCATGGCGGAGGAGCCGACCTGGCCCTGCTCAAAGGGCTCGTCCACTTCCTTCATATGGCTCATCAGCCGGATATCGCCGGAGAACTTCATGGCGCTCTGGGCGATGCCCGACAGGACGGACAGGGTGAAGTAATCCACTTTCCGGGTGTAGGTCTGGCCGCTGACGGCATAAGCCGCCCGGAAGCCCAGCTTCTCGGCGATCATCTTTTCCAGCGCCTTGACCTTCTCGTGGTCGCCGCCGAACAGCTCCAGGAAGCTGGCGCCGGTACCGGTGGTGCCCCGGCAGCCCAGCAGCTTCAGGTTCTGCAATGTGAAATCCAGATGCTCCAGATCCAGCATCAGGTCCTGCATCCAGAGGGTGGCCCGCTTGCCCAGTGTGGTGGGCTGGGCCGCCTGGAAGTGGGTGTAGGCCAGCGTGGGCAGGTCCTTGTACCGGTCGGCAAAATCCGCCAGCTCGGAGATCGTGGCCAGCAGCAGCTTGCGGATCCGCAGCAGGGCGTCCCGCTGAAGAATGATGTCCGTGTTGTCGCCCACATAGCAGCTGGTGGCGCCCAGATGAATGATGGGCTTTGCCTTGGGGCAGGCCAGGCCGTAGGTGTAAATATGGGCCATCACGTCGTGACGGACCTCGGCCTCCCGCTTGGCGGCGGTGTCGAAATCGATGTCGTCAATGTGGGCCTTCATTTCGGCGATCTGCTCGTCGGTGATGTCCAGCCCCAGAGTCTGCTCGCTTTCCGCCAGCGCAATCCAGAGCTTCCTCCAGGTGGAAAACTTCCGGTTGTCGGAGAAGATTTCCTGCATTTCCCGGCTGGCATATCGCTTGCAAAGGGGATTTTCGTATCGTTCGTGCATCGTGTACTCCTTTCGCCCGTCTCCCGGTTACAGCGCCCGCAGGGCGTCCACCAGAGCGGTTTTGGCGGCGGTTTTCTCGTCCTTCTGCTTGATGACCCGGGCGGGGCAGCCCGCCACCACGGTGTTGGGGGCCACATCCTCCACCACCACGGCACCGGCGGCCACCACGGCATCGTGGCCCACCCGGCAGCCCTCGATGACCACGGCGTTGGCGCCTACCAGCACGTTGTCCTCAATGATCACCGGCGTGGCCGACGCAGGCTCCACCACCCCCGCCAGCACGGCACCGGCGCCGATGTGGCAATGCTTGCCCACGGTGGCCCGGCCGCCCAGCACGGCGCCCATGTCGATCATGGTGCCTTCGCCCACCACGGCGCCGATATTCAGCACGGCGCCCATCATAATCACGGCGTTTTTCTCAATGGTCACCTGCTCCCGGATGATGGCGCCCGGCTCGATCCGGGCGGGAATATCCTTCAGGTCCAGCAGGGGAATGGCCGAATTGCGGCAGCCGTTTTCGATCTCCACATGGTCGAACGAATGGGCCGCCAGCACGGGCCCCACGTCCTTCCAGTCGCCGAAGACGATCCGGCAGCCCTCCGCAGCCGGGAACACCCGGCAGTTCGGAAACGCCGCGTCCTCACCGCCCCAGAGATAGACCTTCACGGGAGTTTTCTTTTCCGAAGTGCGGATATACTCGATGATTTCCTGTGCATTCATGTGCGGATCCCTCTGTTTGTATCAAATTCTCATACCGTCTTTTATCATACCATTCTTTTCGGGAAAACACAAGCCGAAATTGACACCGCAGGCCAAATGAACTATAATAATTTCATCTTTTCCGGGACGGAGGGACCGAATATGGAAATTGTCACCGACCGGCGGGCGCTGCACCGCATTCCGGAGCTGGACCGGCACCTGCCGGAAACCTGCGCCTACCTGCGCGGCAGGCTGGAGGGGCTGGGCTGCCGGGTGTTTTCCCCCATGGAAGGGGCGGTGTGCGCCTGGTTTGACTTCGGCCGGGAAACCGCCGTCGCCTTCCGGGCGGACGAGGACGCCCTGCCCATTTCCGAGGCCACCGGCGTGCCCTACGCCTCCGCCCACCCCGGCGCCATGCACGCCTGCGGCCACGACGGCCACATGGCCATCGTGCTGGAGCTGGCCCGGCGGCTGAGCCGGAAAAAGGCCATGCCCCACAACGTGCTGCTGGTCTTTCAGCCTGCCGAGGAAACCACCGGCGGCGCCCGGGACCTGTGCGAAACCGGCCTGTTCCGGCAGTATCGGGTAGAGGCCATTTTCGGCCTCCACCTGTGGCCGGGGCTGGAGGCGGGAGTCATCGCCAGCCGGAAAAACGAGCTGATGGCCCGCTCCTGTGAGGTCAATGTGGATTTGTACGGCAAATCCGCCCACATCGCCAAGGCCGCCCAGGGGGTGGACGCGCTGGCTGCCGGGATGTTCTTCTACGGTCGGGTCACGGAAGCGGAGCAGGCGCTGCCGCCCGCCGTGTTCCGGCTGCTGAAGTTCGGCAAATGCGTCAGCGGCTCCGTCCGCAACGCCCTGTCGGACCACACCCGGTTGGAGGGCAGCCTCCGGGCCTTTCAGGATGACGTGTTTGAGCAGCTGCAGCAGGCCGTCCGGGACGCCGGGGCGGAAACGGACCGGAAATTCGGCACCCGGACCGAAATCGCCATGAGCAGCGGCTATCCCGCCGTGATGAATCCGCCGGACCTGTTCAACCGGGTGGCCCGCGCCGTGTCCTTCCGGACACTGGATGCCCCCAGCATGACGGCGGAGGACTTTTCCTGGTACCAGAAAACCCTGCCCGGAATGTTCTTCTTCCTGGGCGTGGGGGACGTTCCGGCCCTTCATTCGGACCGGTTTGATTTTGACGATCATCTTCTTGTCAAGGGCGCCGACTTTTTTGAGCAACTGGGGGAACGGTTTGTATGATGGAGCTGAATCGGAATCTGGCCGCCCTGCGGCGCAGCGGCATCCGCCGCTTTACGGAGCTGGCCGCCGCCACGCCGGAGTGCATCCGGCTGACCATCGGCGAGCCGGACTTTGCCACCCCCGCCCCCATCAAGGCGGCAGCCGCCGCCGCGCTGGCGGCGGACGAGACCCATTACGCCCCCAATTGGGGCACCCCGGCGCTGCGCCGGGCCGTGGCGGACTTTGAAACCCGCCGGGGCTGCGCCTGTACGCCGGAGCAGGTGCTCATTACGGTGGGCGCCACCGGCGCGCTGTACACGGCGCTGACCGGCCTTCTGAATCCCGGCGATGAGGTGGTGATCCCCACCCCGGCCTTTTCCCTGTACGAATCCATTACGCTGGCCGCCGGCGCCGTGCCGGTGCCGCTGGACCTGACCGGAACCGGCTTTCAGATTACGCCGGAAAGCCTTGATGCCGTGCTGACACCAAAAACCCGGGCAATCATTCTCAATTCGCCCCACAATCCCACAGGGACGGTGCTTTCCGCCGCGTCGCTGGCCGCCGTGAAGGCGGCGGTGCTGGGAAAGCCCATCGCCCTGCTGTGCGACAACGTTTATCAGCAGCTCACCGCCGCCCCCTGCCCGGACCTGAGCCTGGACCCGGACCTGCGGGAGCAGGTGCTGGTGTGCCAGAGCTTTTCCAAGCCCTACGCCATGACCGGCTGGCGGGTGGGGTATCTCATCGGCCCCCGGGCCGTCATGGACCGGCTGCTGCTGCTCCACGCCGCCGAGGTGGCGGCGGTGCCCACCTTTCTGCAAACCGCCTGCGTCACGGCCCTGTCCTGCGACACCGGCCCGATGGCCGACGTCTACACCCGGCGGCGGAACCTGGTTTACCGCCGGATCACGGAAATGGGGCTGCCCTGCTCCCGGCCCGAAGGCGCGTTTTACGTCTTCCCGGACGTTTCCCGGTTCGGCATGGCGTCGGAGGCGCTGTGCGAGCGGATGATCCGGCAGGCCGGGGTGGCGGCGGTGCCCGGCACCTGCTTCGGCACGGAGGGGTATCTGCGCCTGTCCTGCGCCTGCGCCGACAAGGATCTGGCCGAAGCGCTGGACCGGATGGAGGCCTTTTTCGCATCGCTCTGAGTTCTTTCCCCGGGCGGCAGACTGTCTGGTATTCCGGACGGACCGCCCGGGATTTTGTTCACAAAATCAGCTATTATTTTCCGGAAACCTGTGGTATAATGGTCAGCAAAATGAGTCAGTATGCCACGGCAAAAACAAGGAGATTACAATGGGACTTTTTACAAAACTGTTTGGCTCCCGGTCGGACCGGGAAATCAAGAAAATTCAGCCCACGGTGGACAAAATTCTGGCGCTGGAGCCGGAATACAAGGCTCTCACCGACGAGCAGCTTCAGGCAAAAACCGACCAGTTCAAAAAGCGGCTGGAAAGCGGCGAAACGCTGGATGACCTGCTGCCCGAGGCCTTTGCCACGGTGCGTGAGGCCGCCGACCGGGTGCTGGGTATGCGGCCCTACCCGGTGCAGCTCATGGGCGGCATCATCCTGCATCAGGGCCGGATCGCCGAAATGAAAACCGGCGAAGGCAAGACGCTGGTGGCCGTGCTGCCCTGCTACCTCAACGCCCTGACGGGCCGGGGGGTGCATGTGGTCACGGTCAACGACTACCTGGCCAAGCGTGACTCCGAATGGATGGGCAAGGTCCACCGGTTCCTGGGCCTTTCCGTAGGCCTGGTGATTCCCGGCATGACCCCGGCGGAGCGCCGGACGGCCTACGCCGCCGACATCACCTACTGCACCAACAACGAGCTGGGCTTCGACTACCTGCGGGACAACATGGCCATCTACAAGTCCGAGCTGGTGCAGCGGGGCCACGCCTTCGCCATCGTGGACGAGGTGGACTCCATCCTCATCGACGAGGCCCGGACGCCGCTGATTATCTCCGGCAAGGGAGAGGATTCCTCCAAGCTCTATGAGCTGGCGGACCAGTTCGTCGCCTCCCTGCGCAAGCAGGTTTTCGCCAAAACCGACGAAAAAGAGGTGCAGGACGACTACGACTGCGACTATTTCGTGGACGAAAAGGCCCGGACCGTCTCCCTCACCGCCTCCGGCATTGCCAAGGCCGAGAAATTCTTCGGCGTGGACAATCTGGCCGACGCGGAAAACGCCACCCTGTCCCACCACATCAACCAGGCCATGAAGGCCCGGGGCCTGATGAAGCGGGACATCGACTATGTGGTCAAGGACGGCCAGATCATCATCGTGGACGAGTTCACCGGCCGTCTGATGTACGGCCGCCGCTATAACGAGGGCCTGCATCAGGCCATCGAGGCCAAGGAGAAGGTCAAGGTGGCCGAGGAAAGCAAAACGCTGGCCACCATCACCTTCCAGAACTTCTTCCGCCTGTACGACAAGCTCTCCGGCATGACCGGCACCGCCCTGACCGAGGAGGAGGAGTTCGCCACCATCTACAAGCTGGACGTGGTGGAGATTCCCACCAACCGCCCCGTGGCCCGGATCGACCACCCCGACGTGGTGTACAAAAACGAGGCGGGCAAGTACCGCGCCATCATCGCCCAGGTGGTGGAATGTCACAAAAAGGGCCAGCCCGTGCTGGTTGGCACCATTTCCATCGAGAAAAGCGAGCTGCTGAGCAAGATGCTCAAGCGGGAGGGCATTCCCCACAGCGTCCTCAACGCCAAATATCACGAGATGGAGGCCCAGATCATCGCCCAGGCCGGCAAACTGGGGGCCGTGACCATCGCCACCAACATGGCAGGCCGCGGCACCGACATCGTGCTGGGCGGCAACGCCGAATATCTGGCGAAAAACGAGCTGCGCAAGCAGGATATCTCCGATGAACTGCTGGCCGAAGCCGATGCCCACGGCGAAACCGACGATGTGGATGTTCTGACCGTCCGCCGCCGCTACGAGGAGTTGCTGCATCAGTACAAAGAGCAGATCAAGGACGAGGCGGAAAAGGTCCGGCAGGCCGGCGGTCTGTTCATCATCGGCACCGAGCGCCACGAGTCCCGCCGTATTGACAATCAGCTCCGCGGCCGTGCCGGCCGGCAGGGCGACCCGGGAGAAAGCCGGTTCTACCTGAGTCTGGAGGACGATCTGATGCGGCTGTTCTCCTCCGCCCGGATCATGAGCATGATGGACACGCTGGGTCTGGACGATGACACCCCCATCGATGCCAAGATTCTCTCCAACGCCGTGGAAAACGCCCAGAAAAACGTGGAAGGCCGGAACTTCCAGGCCAGAAAACGGGTACTGGAATATGACGACGTCATGAACACCCAGCGGGAAGTGATCTACGCCCAGCGCCAGAAGGTGCTGGACGGCGAGGACCTGAAGGAGAACATTCTCTCCATGCTCCGGGGTGTGCTGGAATCCGGCGTCACCTCCGAAATGGCCCGGGCCGGGAAGCTGGACGGCGACGCCGTCGCCGCGCTGCTTGCCCAGTACGAGGGCGTTTACTTCCCCAAGGGCGCCTACGTTCCCACCGGCATGGAAACCGCCGAGAGCCTGACGGACAGCCTTGACGCGCTGGCCGTTCAGACCTACGAAAAGAAAGAAGCTGCCTACACCCCCAAAGTCATGCGGGAACTGGAGCGTGTGGTCATGCTCCGGGTGGTGGACGAATACTGGATGGACCACATCGACGCCATGGAGGACCTGAAGCAGGGCATCGGACTGCGAGCCTACGGCCAGCAC
>CAJLCS010000020.1 GCA_905205195.1 uncultured Eubacteriales bacterium | reverse complement strand
CCGCGAGACTTCCGTCGAGTTCGAGCTTGACCAGGTGGAAGTCGTTTCCCAATAAACGCATCGGGTCGGTTCTCCGGCCGGAACGTGGGAGGGGTTTCATCCCCGCAAAGTATGCGCCTGGCGCATCATTACCACATTTTATTCAGGAGGTGCTATTATGGCACAGAAAGTCACTGGCATTATCAAACTTCAGATTAACGCCGCTAAGGCAACCGCTTCTCCCCCTGTCGGCCCGGCTCTGGGTCAGCACGGTGTGAATATCGCCGCATTTATCAAGGAATTCAACGCCCGCACCAAGGATATGGAAGGCTACAAGATTCCTGTCGTCATCACGGTTTACGCCGACCGCAGCTTCACCTTCATCACCAAGACTCCCCCTACCCCCCTGCTGGTTCTGAAGGCGATCGGTCTGGACAAAGGTTCCGGTGTTCCCAACAAGACCAAGGTTGGCACCATCACCCGGGCTCAGGTTGCTGAAATCGCCAAGACGAAGCTGCCCGACCTGAACGTCAGCTCTCTGGAAGCCGCCGAGAGCCAGGTCGCCGGTACCTGCCGCTCCATGGGCATTACCGTCGTTGACTGATAATTGCTGTCCGGAACACTGATTCCGGAAATGTGGGAGGATTTTTCCGCATCACCACGATAAGGAGGATATAACATTGTTTAGAGGTAAAAAATATAAGGAGAGCGCCAAGCTGATTGACCGCTCCGTTCAGTATGAGCCGGCCGAGGCGCTGGGTCTGGTTGTCAAGGGTGCAACCGCCAAGTTCGACGAGACCGTCGAAATGCACATCAAGCTGGGTGTTGACTCCCGTCACGCTGACCAGCAGGTCCGCGGTGCCGTGGTTCTGCCCAACGGCACCGGCAAGGTCCGCCGCGTGCTAGTGTTCGCCAAGGACGCCAAGGCGGACGAAGCCAAGGAAGCCGGCGCGGATTTCGTCGGCGGCATGGAGCTGGTTGAGAAGATCACCAAGGAAAACTGGTTCGATTTCGACGTGGTCGTCGCTTCTCCCGACATGATGGGTATTGTGGGCCGTCTCGGTAAGGTCCTGGGCCCGAAGGGCCTGATGCCCTCCCCCAAGGCTGGCACCGTGACCCCCAACGTGGCCGCTGCCGTCAAGGAAATCAAAGCCGGTAAGGTGGAGTACCGTCTGGATAAGACCAACATCATCCACTGCCCCATCGGCAAGGTGTCCTTCGGCGCCGAGAAGCTGACCCAGAACATGGACACGCTGATGCAGGCCATCGTGAAGGCCAAGCCCGCGTCCGCCAAGGGCCAGTATATCCGCTCCTGCGTTGTGGTCTCCACCATGGGTCCCAGCGTCAAGGTCAGCGCCAACAAGTATCTGTAATCCTTCGGTTAGGCCGCCTGCTGCAGGAGCTTCCTGCAGCAGGCTTTCCAAAAAAATCCGAAAAAGCCCTTGACTTTTCCGGATTTCGCTGTTATAATATCAAAGTTGCCAAAGACAGCAGGTTCCCGTAAATCCTGCCGAGGTGCGTCAATAGGTTTTATTGCGTGTCTTTCTGTCCTTTGGCAGAAGGACTTTTATTTTTTCGGAGGTGAAATCACATGCCCAACGCAAAGGTTCTTGAGAGCAAGAAAGCAGTCGTTGAGTCTCTGATTGAGAAGATGAAGAACGCGACTTCCGTCGTCTTCGTCGATTACAAGGGTATCAACGTCGCTCAGGACACCGACCTGCGTAAGCAGTTCCGGGAAGCCAATGTGGAATACTCCGTTGTGAAGAACACCCTGACTCGTCTGGCCGCCAAGGATGTCGGCTACGACTTCGACGAGGTTCTCAACGGCACCACTTCCATGGCTTGCACCACCGGTGACCCCATTGCCCCTGCTCGCATCGTCTGCGAGTTTGCCAAGAAGAACAAGAACGCTCTGACCATCAAGGGCGGCGTCGTGGAAGGTTCTGTCCTGACCGCTGAACAGCTCAACGGTTTCGGCGAACTGCCCAGCAAGAACGCTCTGGTCGCACAGGTTCTGGGTACCTTCCTGGCGCCTATCTCCAGCCTGGCTTTCGTCCTGGATCAGATCCGGGAGCAGAAGGAAGGCGGCGCTCCTGCCGCGGAAGCCGCAGAAGCCTGATTCCATTCAAAATTCAAAACACTTCATTTCAATTATTAGGAGGATTTAATCATGGCTAGTGAAAAAGTCACTGCTCTCGTTGAGGAAGTTAAGGGCCTGACCGTTCTGGAGCTGTCCGAGCTGGTCCACACCCTGGAGGATGTGTTCGGTGTTTCCGCCGCTGCCGCTGCTGTCGCCGGCCCCGCCGTCGCTGCCGCTCCCGCTGAGGAAGAGAAGACCGAGTTCGACGTTATCCTGAAGGCTGCCGGCGCTTCCAAGCTGAATGTCATCAAGATCGTCCGTGCCGTGACCGGCCTGGGCCTGAAGGACGCCAAGGATCTGGTGGACAACTGCCCCAAGACCCTGAAGGAAGCCGTCTCCAAGGAAGATGCCGAGAAGATGGTTGCCGATCTGAAGGAAGCCGGCGCAGAAGCCGAGATGAAGTAATTCATCCCAATCGTAAGATGACAGCCGCCAAGCTTTGGCGGCTGTTTCTTTTCCCGATTTTGAAAAGGAGCGCGCTATGGCAATACTATCGTCCCTTCTTTCGTCCGTTACCGACTCCGCCGACGTGCTGACCATCCTGAAATGGATCCTGCTCGTCTGCGTCGGCTGCGCCCTGCTCGGCGTGGTGCTGCGAATTCTCTGCGGAAAGCGGTCCTCCGTCAATCGCGCCGTTTCTTCCGCCATCGGCATTCTGATGATTTACCTGCTCAGTGCCGTGCTCTTTACGGCAGACGCCCAGTATGCTCGTTTTCTCTCTCCCCTGCCTTTCATCACCATCTCGGACGACCGGATTGTGCTGTTTTCCCTGAAAAGTGCAGCATTCCCAGCTCTGTCACAGGAACTGGTACGGATGATGATGCTGGCGTTTCTGGTGAACTTGCTGGACACCCTGATTCCCAAGGGGCGGCACGTTCTCACCTGGTATCTGTTCCGGATTCTCGCCGTGGTGGCCGGAATGCTGGGCCAGTGGCTGATTTCCTGGATTTTCACCACGTTCTTCCCAGGCTTCCTCGTCACCTATGCGCCGATTGTGCTTCTGGTTCTGGTGGCGCTGCTGCTGGCCGTCAGCGTGTTCAAGCTGGTCATCGGCGCACTGCTGGGCGTCACCTGCGGCCCGGTGGTGGGCGCGGTGTACACCTTCTTTTTCAGCAATATTGTCGGCAAACAGCTGACAAAAGCCGCCCTGACCACGCTGATTCTCACCCTGTGCGTCAAGCTGCTGGAGCGCTACGGCATTACCGTCATCGCCCTCGGCAGTATCTCCGCCGGGCTGATCCTGCCGCCGCTGCTGCTGGTGCTGATCGTCTGGTATCTGCTGTATCGCTTTTTGTAAGAAATCGCTCCGCTGCCCTGATGGACAGCGGAGCATTTTTGTTGTAGAAAGAAAACCACCGGCAGTGCCGGTGGTTATGATTATTTGGTGATTTTCAGTGTCACAATGCCGTGGGGCGGAAGCTCGGCCGAAACATCGCCGCCGTCCGTGCGGCAGCTGCCGACGATCTCCCCGGCCAGATTGACCAGGCAGGCATCCTTGACAGCCCCGGTATGAACCGTCAGCGCCGTCGGCGCATCACTCACTGCGTAGGCACGGATGTACATGGCGTTTTCGTCGGCATACACGGCCGACACCACGCTTTCCGGCGCATCGATATCCAGGAACCGGCCCTCCGGCGCCAGATCGCCGGGATGGCTGCCGGTACTCACCGGCGTCAGGCTCCGGACGGCGCTCTCCGCAGCCCGCTCCATTTTGGCCGGCTGGTCCGGGAACAGGCCCAGCGCCAGCGTGATCTCATGGATGCCACGCTCGGGATAGGGATCCGGATTGGTGGCCGTGTTAATCAACGTGGAAATCAGCACCGCCTGACCGTCTCGGACAATGCCCCGGAAGCCGTACTTGCTGTCGGTGACGATGGCAGGGGCGTCGCCCGGCTCCGTCGTACGAATATACGACAGTCCCGGATGATCCTGCTCCGCCGCCGGACGCTCCGCGACACCGGCCGGAATATTATAGGTGAACCGATCCGTCCTGGCCGACGTAGGCAGCCGGTACAGCAGCACCGGCACCCGCTCGCTACCGACCTCGCTCCAGTCCGCTTCAATGGCCGCCCGGACAAAGGAGGCCCCCTTGTCCAGCGTATAGGTCACCGTCACCTTAGAATGGCGAATGTTCGCCTCCACCCGGAAGCCGTTCCGCAGCGTACCGGTGCAGGTCGTGCGAAGGTCCGTGGTGCCGGTCACCGGCGTCTGTTCGAGATAAGTGCCGATGTGCCAGGCACTGGAATTGTGGGCATTGGTATCCGCCAGTACCAGTCCAGCCCGTTTTCCCGCCGCCAGATGCTCCCGGCCGGTGGTTTTGTCGATCATGGAAATCATTTCGCCGGTGGAATAGTCAAATTCGCAGCGGATTTTCTCGTTTTCCAGCACATAATTCCGGTCTTCGTGATTGGAACGCTCGTCCTGCAGCAGGTAGGCCGGATAGCGCTCCATTTCCGTCTCCCGCAGCACCACGGTGGTGTAGCCCAGCGCCGGAAGGGTGGTCCAGACCAGCATCCGGAAGTACTTATGGTCCCAGTACTGCTGCCATTCCTGGTCCAGCAGCTGGAATTCCAGGTCCTTCCCCGCCGCATCGGTCACGCGGACAAACCGTAGGTCGCCGGTCCAGTCCCAGACGGTGATTTCCACCGGCTCGGCCTTGTCGCTGTAGGTATTGTTGAACACGTTCCAGATGCGGACCTTGCCGCCGCTGCGGCCCGTTGCGGCGTGGCCGTCAAAGCTGCCGCTGGCATAGCCCACACCGGCGCCCTCAGCCTGAGAATCCGGGTCCGGCACCACGGAAATGCCGGAAGTATCGATCCGGTCAGACAGCTTCCGGGTGGCCAGCGTGGTTTCGGTGTTGGCCGTGGCCAGCGCCTGCTGGAACAGGCCCATGGCGTACTCCCGGCTGTCCTGCACGCAGGAGCCGGTGAGAATGTCGTGGAAATGGGTAAACAGAACCTTCTGCCACGCCTCCGTCAGCGCCTTTTCATGCAGCGGCGCACCGGTGTTCCAGTGGGCCAGCGCCATGGCCGTTTCCGCCTCGGAAAGGGCCGCTTCGCTGCGGCGGTTGCCCCGCTTGATGCGGCTCTGGGTGGTGTAGCACCCCGGGAAGGCAAAATTCAGCTCCCGGTCCACCACCGGCACCCGGTCCCGGACGCTTTCCGCCTCCAGGAAGTACTCCCGGAAGGTGCCGAAGCGAATCTCCGGGAAAATAGGCCACTGCTGCATTTCCAGGCCCCGTTCCACGTCCCGGCGGGTGGGACCGCCGCCGTGGTCGCCCACGCCGTATACCACCAGCCCGGTTTTCAGGCCGCCGCACCGGTGGGCAATGTCGAACACGTTCATAGCAATATGGGGGCCGATGCCGCCGTTGTACCATTTCGGCTCCCTGTAGGCCAGCACCTCCCGGCCGGACTGCCCCCGGAACCGGTAGAGCACATAGTCGCCCTCCAGCGCCCGGCAGTGATAATAGTATTTGACCCCGCCGAAGGCGTCGATTTCCGGCACATTGGCGCTGTGGCCGAAGGTATCCGGGGAGAAATCAACTTCCAGCTTGTCGCCGGGAATGCCCCATTTTTCCTTCAGGTAGGCCTTGGTGCAGCCGATGTGCCGCAGCAGCGATTCGGTGCCCGGCATATTCTTGTCCGTCTCCACCCAGGCGGAGGCGGTCACCTCCCAGCGGCCCTCATCAATCCGGGCCTTGATCCGGTCGTGCAGCTCGGGGGCATAGTCGTCGATGATCTGATACACCGACGCCTGAGACTGGCTGAAGCAGAACTGGGGGTACTCGTCCATGATGTTCAGCATGGTGGTGAAGGTAGCCACTGTGGCGGCCACGGTTTCGGTCCAGCCCCACATCCAGTTCATGTCAATGTGGGCGTGGCCCGCCAGAATCAGCTTATAGCTCTTGGCGTCCGCCGCCATGGGCATCATCTTCCGCTCCGCCGCCATGCAGGCCGACCGGGGCAGCGTGCCCTCCTCCGCCTGCACCGCCGTCAGGTCCGCCAGGACCTCGGCCAGCAGCGCATCATACTTGTGGTCCAGCTCCTCGGACAGCCGGATGCCGTACTCCAGCTGAGAGAGCATCCGCCGGATGTGGGCCGGAACGGGCGTGATGTGCTGCTGCTCCTCCTTGGGCATTCCGAAGGAATGCTCGAAGTGCATCAGCTCCCGGTTGCCGCCGGTCTTCTTTTTCAGATCGGCATAAATTTGATATAGATTCGCCATAAGCGTTCTCCTTTTCCTGTTCTGCCTTGATTATATCACACAAATCTCACAAATCAAGGGGGGCTTTCTCTACGTTAAGTGTACCGTTTGTACGAACAGCCGGTTCCTTCAGATGCCGCTTCTCATCGAAGTGGGTCACCCGGCTGCGGTAGGCCGACGGGGACTCGCCGGTGACCTTGCGGAAAATCCGGGAGAAATAGCACTGGTCGTCAAAGCCGAATTCGCCGCACAGCTCCTTGATGCTGACCTCCGGATAGGTCATCAGCATCTGCTTGATCTTGTCCACCTTATATTCAATGACGTAGGCCACCGGCGTCTTGCCGAAGGCCTCCCGGAAGTAGCGGATCATCATCTGCTTGGACACAAATCCGGCGGCGCTCAGGTCATCCAGTGTGATTTTCTCCGTATAGTGCTGTGCAACATAACTCAGTGCCTTCTGCAGGCTGACGGGATGGTGCTGAGCCGCTTCCTCCCCCTGCCGGGCCGGAACGGACGCCGCGGTCCGGGCCGTCAGCAGCGCCAGAAGGCGGCACAAATCCACCGCCGCCAGTTGCCGCTCCGCCGCCGTGCCTTCGCAGCAGCGGATCATCTCCGCCAGAAGCCCCTCCGGCGCCCCATTCTGCCCCAGCGTCATCTGCTGCGTCAACCAGACAGCCAGCATTCCCTCCTGTTCCGGCTCCTCCAACCGTTTCCGGGCTGTCTGACGGTCCAGCGTCTCTCCCTCCGTGGGAAAAACGAAATGGAGATACACCATTTCGCAGAATTCCTCCCCCTCCGGGCGGCGCTCATACTGGCAGTCCCGGGGCAGATAAAACACGTCCCCCGGGCCGAGCCGGTACTCTGCCCCGTCCATCCGGATGCGGCAGTGACCGCTTTTGATAAAGATCAGAATCTGGTACGGATCGGCAATGCGCCAGACCGTCCGCCGGATGACGCTGTAGGCCATCACCAGCCGGGGCAGCGCCTTAAAATGGTAATAGTAGATCATAACATCCCCGCCGAAGTTTAATATTATCCATAAGATTCGGAATATCGTCTATAGAAAATTATAAAAAGAAATACTAAAATGTCAATAGACATTCTGGTTGTTCTGCACACAACCGTTTGAAATCGGAGGGACTCTTTTATGACAAAGAAACAATGGAAAGTTGCCGTCATCGGCTGCGGCTTTTTTGCCAACGCCCAGTACCTGCCCAACATTGAAAAAGAGACAAATGCCGTCTGCGTCGCAGCCGTGGATATTGTCCCGGAGCGGGCGCAGCAGGCCTGCGAAACCTACCACATTCCCCACTGGTATTCCAGCGTCTATGAGCTGATCGAAAAGTGCGATTTCGACATTGCCATCGACGCCGCCTCCATTCAGGCCCACCACGAAATCAACATGGCCGTCATCGGAGCCGGGAAGCACCTGATTTCCCAGAAGCCCGCCGCCCCCACGGTGGAGCTGATGACCGTGCAGATCGAAGCCGCCAAGGCCGCCGGTGTGAAATTTGCCTGCGCGCCGATCCACGATATGCGCTACGACCTGAACTTTGCCAAGCAGCTGATTGCCGACGGCGCCATCGGCCGGGCCTACTATGCCAAGTGCAACTCCTCCCACGGCGGCCCCGAGTACTTCCAGTACCGGGACGCAGACCCCACCTGGTTCTTTGAAGAAGGGGCCGGTGCGCTGGTGGACATGGGCGTCCACGGCCTGCAGCAGGTCACTTACATGATGGGCCCGGCCAAGACCGTCACCTGTGTCGGCGCCGTCACTACCCCGGTCCGGGAGGTGCGCTCCGGCGCCTTCAACGGCAAGGAAATCCGGGCGGATATACTGCCGGATCAGTACCTCATCAGTCTGGAATTCGGCGACGGCCGACTGGGCTTTGTGGACTGCGGCTTTTCCCAGAAGGCCTCCAAGGATCCCCAGCTTCAGATTTTCGGTTCCGAGGGTACCATCGCCGTCACCAAGCCCTACATGACCAATCCGCTGCCGTCGGTCTATCTGGACTCCAAGGAGCGGGGCATCCGGGGCTGGATGGAGCCGGACACCGGCGTCCGCCAGATTCCCAAGCTGAACAGCCAGTGCTGCATTCTGAAGGATCTGGTCCGGGCCATCGAAACCGACACCCAGCCGGTGCTGTCCGCCGAGCACGCCCGTCACGTTCTGGAAATTATGTGTGCCATCCCCGTTTCTCTGGCCGAGGGCCGGAAGGTGGACCTGCACACCACGTTCTGACCGGGCAGGAGGTAGACCATGAAAAAAATCCGTATTGCCCTTCTGGGTACCGCCCACCCCCATGCCATCGGCTTCTGGCGGGCGTTCCGGGATTTTCCCGAGGAAATGGAATTTGTCGGCTATGCCGACGTGCCCCCTTATGACGATCAGGACCCCACGGAAAAGGCCCGGACCAACCTGGGGCAGGCCGCCATGGACACCGTCCCACATTTTGAGGATTACCGGCAGCTGCTCCGGCAGGATATTGATCTGGCGCTGATCTCCACCGACAACCGGTCCCACTGCGCCGTGGCCTGTAAGGCCATGGAACAGGGCATCGCCGTGATGGTGGAAAAGCCCATGGCCATCTCCTATGCCGACGCCGTCCAAATGGCCGACTGCGCCCGGCGTACCGGCGTCATGCTGGCCGTCAACTGGCCCATCGCCTGGTTCCCCTCCTTCAATCAGGCCCAGGCGCTGGCCGCGTCCGGCGCCGTCGGCAAGGTCATGCGGGTGACTTACCGCAGCCCCGCCACCTGGGGGCCTTACTCCTACGGGCCTGACGGCGTTCTGCCGCCGGAGGACTTTCTGAAAACCACCTGGTGGTACCGCCGGGAAAACGGCGGCGGTTCGCTGCTGGACTATGCCTGCTACGGTGCCGCCCTGTCCACCTGGATTTTCGGGCATCAGGCCAACGCCGTCAGCGGCATCCGGAAGAATTTCACCATGCCCGGCATGGACATTGAGGACTACAGCGCCATGCTGCTGGACTTCGGCGAGGGCGTCGGTCTGCTGGAAGGCTCCTGGAGTACCTATAACTGCGGCGAAATTCCCTCCGGCCCGGTGATCCACGGCACGGAAGGCACCATCGTCTGCGACCGGCATTCCAGCCTGCTGAAGCTGTATCGCGGCCGGAGCCACGCCGCCTCCGCCCCGGCGGAGGTACTGGACTGCGGCAGCACCCGACCGGACCTGAATCTGGCCCGGAACGTGCTGGACCACCTGAACGCCGGCACCCCGCTGCATCCCCTGCTGGACCCGGACCGGAACGTGGCCGTCATGGCCGCGCTGGAGGCCGGTCGGCGCTCCGCCGATACCGGCATGACCGTTGACACCCACACCCTGTAATTTTGAAAGGATGATTCTGATGAAACCTTATCGTGTAGCCATCATCGGCTGTGGCATGATCTGCAACAGCGCCCATTTTCCCGCGCTCAAACCGCTTCGTGAAGAAGGCATCGTGGATGTGGTCGGCGTCGCCGACATACGGGAAAGCGCCGCCGCGGAAACCGCCAAGCGGCACAGCGTTCCCAACTGGTACACCGATCCCCAGAAAATGCTGGATGAACTGAAGCCGGACTTTGTGGCCGTCTGCACGCCCAATATGTACCACAAGGAATGGACCATCAAGGCGCTGCAGGCCGGTGCCCATGTGGCCTGCGAAAAGCCCATCGCCCTGACTGTGGCCGACGCCAAGGAAATGTGGCAGACCGCCCGGGACGCCGGAAAAATGCTGTTCCCCTGCCAGTGTATGCGCTGGCGCAACTATATGCAGCAGTCCAAGGAGCTGGTGGCCTCCGGGGAGCTGGGCGACGTCTATTTCTCCGACATTGCCTTCATCCGCCGGATCGGCATTCCCACCTGGGGCATGTTCCACATGAAGGAGCACAATTTCGGCGGTCCCTTCTGCGATCTGGGTGTTCACCTCATCGACTCCCTGCTGTGGATTGTGGGCGACAAGAAGGTCAAGGCCGTTTCCGGCAGCGCCTACACGAAAATCGCCAATCAGGGCGAGGATATCCTGCTGAGCATCGCGGAAAGCGGTGCCTACGCCGGTACCTTCACCCCCCGGCCCTATGATTACCACGAATTCAACGTGGAGGATTTCGCCACCGGCTTCCTGCGTCTGGAGGACGGCATGAGCGTGAACTTCAAGTTCTCCTGGGCGCTGAACCTGCCCACCACCAATCTGGATATGGTGATCTGCGGCGACAAGGGCGGCCTGTCCGTCAACAAGGAGAAGCTGTACAAGAACATCGGCCGCTACCAGAGCGAATGCGACATGAAGTGGTTCGACAACGGCGAATTCAAGGGTGTTCCCTTTGAGCAGCACCGGTATATGTACCGGAACATCTTCGGCACCCTGATGGGCAAGGAGGAATACCTCATCAAGGAGCATCAGAACATTGAAGTCACCAAGGCCATCGAGTGCTTCTACAAGTCCGCCGAGTTGGGCCGGGAAGTCACCGCCGCCGAGCTGACCTTCTGAAAGGAGCCGTCATGAACAACATCCGTGCCGTCATCATCGGCTTTGCCCATATGCACGTCAACGAAATCGCCCAGTACATTTCCGACACGCCGGATTTTCAGCTGGTGGGCTTTGCCGACGTGCCCCCCACCCTGCCGGAAAAGACCCAGGCCCGCTATACCCGGGCCTGGAACCTGCAAAACAACGCCGCCAAGTTCGGCATCACGCCCCATGCGGATTACCGGGCCATGCTGGATGAGCTGAAGCCCGACATGGCGTTTCTGCTCTGCGAAAACGCCCGGAAACCGGAGGTGGTGCTGGAATGTGCCAAGCGGGGTATCAACGTCAGCATCGAAAAGCCCATGGCCGTCACCTATCAGGAAGCGCTGAAGATTGCCGACATTGTCAGGCAGTACGGCATTGAAGCCGTGGTCAACTGGCCGGTGATCTGGCGGCCCTACATTCACCGTCAGCTTGCCGCGCTGGAAAGCGGCATCATCGGTACGCTGGTCAAGTCCTATTACATCAACGGCCACACCGGCCCCCTCGGCAAGGGTGCCAAGCACCGGGGCGTCAGCGAAAAGGCCCAGGAAATGACCGACGACGAACGGGCCTCCACCTGGTGGTACCAGGGCGCCCCCGGCGGCGGTGCCTTCCTGGATATCGGCTGCTACGGCTGCCTGTTCAGCACCTGGGCGCGGAAGGACGACGACCGTCCCCTCTCCGTCACCGCCATGGCCGGTAACTACAACACCCCCTATATGGACAGCGTTGACAACGTGGCCGCGCTGATCGCCTACCGCCGCTCCATGAGCGTCATCGAAGGCACCTGGACCACGCCCCAGGCCGCGCTGCCCACCGGGCCGGTTTACTGCGGCACCGACGGCGTGCTGTACTGCACGGCGGACCGGGAAATCAAGGCCATGAACCTCTACGGCGAGGAAATCGCCCTGCCGGACCTGCCCATCCCGGAACACATTGCCAACCTGCCGGACCATTACGCCTTCTGCAAGCGCACCGGCACGCCGCTGGTGAAAACCGTCACGCTGGACTATAACCTCCGCGTCATGGCGCTGCTGGATGCCGCCATGGAGTCCGCTGAAACCGGAAAACCGGTTTCTCTGGTATGAGCGGCGCAACGGCGCTCGTCGCCGACATTCAGCGCAGCTCCCTTCATGACGGCCCCGGCATCCGCACCACGGTGTTTTTCAAGGGATGTCCGCTGCGCTGCGCCTGGTGCCACAATCCGGAGTGCATCAGCCCCAAGCCCCAGACCATGTTTTATCCCGACCGGTGCATTCACTGCGGGATGTGCGACCAGGGCTGCTATTCCGGCGCCCGGGTCACCTGCGGCCGGGAAATGACCGCCGACGACATTTTTGCCCAGATTCTGCTGGACGCGCCGGTCTACGGCGACACCGGCGGCGTCACCTTCTCCGGTGGCGAGCCTATGCTGCACCCGGAAATGCTACTGGAGCTGGCAGACCGGTGCCATAGCGTCGGAATTGCCACCGCCGCCGAAACGTCCCTGTACCTGTTCCCGGAGGAGGTCTTCCGGAAGCTGGATTACGTCATGGCGGACTTCAAAATCTGGGACGAGGACGCCCACAAGCGCTACACCGGCGTCTCCAACCGGCCCATCCGGGACCATTTCCGGAAGCTGGACGCGCTGGGCGTGCCGTTTCTGGTGCGGACGCCGGTGATCCCCGGCGTCAACGACACCCACGAAGAAATTTTCGCCATCCGGGACTTTGTGGCATCCCTGCGCCACGCCGTGGGCTACGAGCTGCTGCCCTACCACCCGCTGGGCCTGTCCAAGCAGGCGGCGCTGGGTATCACCCAGACCCGCTTTGAAATTCCCACCAAAGAACATATGGAGGAGCTGCGTCAAGATGCTGACTTATCAGGATCGGATTCAGGCAATCCGAAAAAAGAAAATTGAAGATACGCTGAAAAAACGGGACCAGAACGGCTACACCGATCTGGACGACTTCGGCACCGTCCCGCTGCCGGAGGGTTACCAGGTCACCCCCTGGTTCAACAGCACCCACGGCAGCTTTTACGGCTACGACGGGATGTGCGAGAACTTCTGCCGGGTCATCGACGCCCATCCCGCCTATGTAGACCCGCTGGAGATGCTCTGCGGCCGCTGGCGGGATATGCTGGTGAACTACCGGGGCGACGTCCACTACCTGCCGAAATGGCGGCAGAAGCAGCTGCCCCCGGATGCGCTGGAGGCCGCCGGTGTCACCGCCCAGTGGAGCAAGCGCTGGGACGAGGAGCGGTTCCCCTACGACGATCTGAAGCCGCTGCAAAAGAAATACAACATCACCACTGGCATCGACGGCGACGCCCATTTTGCCTGCGACTATACTATCGGCCTTTCTCTCGGCTTCGGCGGCCTGCTGGACAAAATCCGGCACTACCGCACCGTTCACCCGGACAAGAAGGACTTCTACGATGCCGAGGAGCGGTGCGTGGATGCCATCATCCGGTTCATCGACCGGCACACGGACAAAATCCGGGCGCTGCTGGAGACGGAAACCCGGCCCGAGATCCGGGAAAATCTGGCGGCCATGCTGGAAACCAATCTGGCAGTCCGCACCGGCGTGCCGGCCACCTTCCGTCAGGTCTGCCAGTGGGTCGCCTATTTCAACTGCGCGGCCCGGATCTATACCCGGGACGGCGCTGGCTTCCAGCTGGACACCGTGCTGCTGCCCTACTATGAGCGGGATACCGCGGCGGGAATTCTGGACGACGAAACGGCCAAATTCCTCATCGCCAACCTGCTGCTCATCGATCCCCACTACTATCAGCTGTCCGGCGTGGACGCCCAGGACCGGGACCTGACCAATCATCTGTCCTACCTGATTCTCGACGCCGCCGACGCCATCAACATTTCCTGCAACCTCACCGTCCGCGTCCACGACAACTGCGACCCGGTGTTCCTGCGGAAGGCCGTTGGCTGCCTGCTGAAAAACAAGAACGGCTGGCCCCGGTTCTGCTGCGACCGGACACTGACGACGGGCTATATGCGGACCGGTGCCTCCAAGGAAATCGCCCGGAGCCGGATTGCCGTGGGCTGCAACTGGATGTGCGTCCCCGGCAAGGAATTCCCCATGAACGACACGGTGAAAATCAACGTGGCCAAGGTGCTGGAGCAGGCGCTGCAGGACATGAAGGACGAGCCGGAGAAATCCACCGGGCGGCTGTTCGCGCTGTACCGCGGCCACCTGAAAAAGGCCATGGAGGTCACCGCCGCCGGGGTCAATCTCCATCTGGACCACGCCTGGCAGGTGACGCCGGAGCTGATCATGAACCTGATGATGGAAAATTCCATTGAATCCGGTCTGGATGCCTCCCAGTGCGCCCAGTTCTACACCATCGGCGTAGACGGCGCCGGACTTGCCGTGGTGGCCGACTCCTTCGGCGCGCTGCAAACCCGGGTGGAAGAGGAAAAGGTCCTCACTTGGGAGCAGGTCTATGAGAATCTGGAAAACGATTTTGCCGGCGTTACCGGCGAACGGGTGCGGCTGATGCTCCAGTCCTCCCCCAAATACTGCGGCGGCGGCACCGTTTCCGACGCCTGGGCCAAAAAGCTGACGGAAAACTGGGTGGATACCGTCCGCAGCCAGCCTATGCCCAAGGGCCGTCAGTTCGTCCCCGGCTGGTTCTCCTGGGCCAGAACCATTGAGTACGGCAGCACCGTCGGCGCCACGCCCAACGGCCGCCGCAAGGGGGAGCCGATCTCCCACGGCGCCAATCCCAATCCCCATTTCCGTCAGGACGGCGCCGTCACGGCCCAGTCTGCCGGAATTGCCTCGGTCCAGTGCGGCTATGGTAACACCGCGCCGCTGCAGCTGGAATTTGACCCCCAGATTGCAAACGATGCCCACGGGGTGGAGATCATCACCCAGCTGATTCTCTCCCACTTCCATCAGGGCGGCACGCTCATCAATATCAATGTGCTGGACGGCGAAAAGCTGCTGGCCGCCAACAAAAATCCGGACCTTTACCCGGATCTGGTGGTGCGGGTTACCGGCTTCACCGCCTATTTCGCCAGCCTGTCCCCGGCCTTCCGCCAGCTGGTGGTGGACCGGTTCCTGCAGGGCATGTAAGGAGGCCGTTATGAACATCATCGATCCGAGACCGCTGATCGAAAAGCCCGCCTACGACGTCATCGTGGTGGGCGGCGGCATTGCCGGTGTGGCGGCCGCCGTGGCCGCCGCCCGGAACGGGGCCAAAACGCTGCTGATGGAAAAGCAGATCAATCTGGGCGGCCTGGCCACCGTGGGACTGATCAGCTGGTATGAGCCGCTGTGCGACGGCATGGGCCGTCAGGTCATCGGTGGTCTGGCCGAGGAGCTGATCCGCCTGTCGATCCGTGACGGCATGGAGAACCTGCCTGCCAAATGGGGCGGCGAGGGAAAAAATCACATTCACTACGACCGCTACGCCACCAACTTCTCCCCGACCATCTTCGCGCTGGAGCTGGACGCCTGGGTCCGGGAAAGCGGCGCGGACATCCGCTTTGACACCCGGGTCACCTACCCCGTGGTGGAAAACGGCCGCATCACCGGCATCATCGCCGAAAGCGTCTCCGGGCGGGAGCTGTATCCCTGCCGGTTCGCCATCGACGCCTCCGGCGACGCCACCCTCTGCGCCGCCGCCGGACTGCCCACGGTGGTAGGCATGAACTACCTGAACTACACCGTGCAGGGCTACAGCCGCAAGGATATTCTGGAATATGTGGAAACCGGTGACGACTGCCGCCTGCGCCACTGGATCGGCTGCGGCGGAAGCCTCACCGGAGAGGGCCAGCCCGCCGACCGGAAGCCCCACACCACCTACACCTCCGATTCCGAAAACGAATTCATCGCATGGGGCAAGGACGCCATGCTCCGGCGCTATCAGGCCAGCGATAAGCACGAGCGGGAAATCATGACGCTGCCCGGAATGCCCCAGTACCGGAAAATCCGCCATCTGGTGGGCGAAACCGTCTTTACCGGCGAGGAAACCGGCTGCCCCGATTCCATCGGCACCTGCGGCGATTTCCGCAAGCGCGGGCCGGTGTATTCCCTGCCCTACCGCGCCCTCTACACCCGGGCCATCCCCAATCTGATAACCGCCGGGCGCATCATCAGCGCCGACGGCGAGGGCTGGGAGATCATCCGTGTCATCCCGGTCTGTGCCCTGACGGGACAGGCCGCCGGAACCGCCGCAGCGCTGTGCAGCCGGTCCGGGGACACCTTTGACACGCTGTCGCTTTCTCAGCTGCAGAATACGCTGAAGGCACAGGGCGTGTTGTTTTGACAAAAATCCATAAAAATCCGGCCGGTTTTGAAACCGGCCGGATTTTTGCGCCACCGAACCTCCGTCGGATTTTCCGACTGTTTCTGTACGTCGACGAAAATACCTATCAGGCTGCAAGTCTAGCGCCGCAGCGCTGTGCAGAGCGCAACCGCCGAAGGCGGCTCATCGCAGTGTCGCTGTGCGCATCGTCCGCCAGCGGCAATAAAGGGGACCCCGCAAGGCGGCCTGCCTTACGGGGAGAGGAGCAGTCCTGACACTGGTGGAGTTTGCCGCCTGCGGAAAACGGAACGTAGTGACAGGTACTGCAACGAAACCGGGCATGGCCGAAGCCATGCCCGGTTTTGGGTATCAGGGGATTTGCATCATGTGTCAGCAGCTGTGCTTTTTCCGGAGGACAACGACCATCGTTGCTGCCGCAAAGACGGACATCACCGCCAGCATGGCTGCCGCGAAGATCTGGCTCGTGTCGCCCGTGGACGGGGTCTTCCCGTCGGAGGGCTGCGTGGGCTTCTCGGAGGGCTTGGTTGGCTCCTCAGAGGGCTTCGTGGGTTCTTCAGAGGGCTTGGTGGGTTCCTCGGAAGGCTTGGTGGGTTCGGGATCCGTGGGATCGGGATCGGTGGGTTCCGGATCGGTCGGCTCGGGATCCGTGGGATCGGTCCCCTCGCCGGGCAGCGTCACGTCAATGGTTTCCGTGGTGCCGGGCTTGGCCTCACCGTCTTCCGCCGTGGTCACCACAACGGGCGTGGTCCGGTCCGCATCGGCCTTCTCGTAAGAGAACACCAGCGTTGCAACCACTTCATTGATCACGTCGGCATCCGCGAAGTCCAGCAGTACCTTGCCGCTCTCTTCCGCGTTGGCCGCGTAAAGCGCTCTGCCGGTCACCGTTTCCAGCGTCAGCACGTCGGCGTCGTAGTCCACCTGGAACAGACCATTGGTGGTCTCGGAAGCCCGGATCTTCACCGTCACGGTGTGATTCTCGGCGTCAACCAGCACATCTTCCTTTTCCACGCCGTTCACGTCGGCCCGGGCGGTAATCGCGTTCAGAGAACCGATGACCGCACGTTTGGCCGTCCGGATGGTATCCGCCGTCGCAACCGTCTTGGCCTTTACGCCTGCGGGCAGTTCCGCCGCCATGCCGCTTTCGGCTGTGATGGCGTTGTCTTCCTCGTTCAGGCTGAAGGTTTCCGCCGCGCCGTTCAGTTCGTCCAGCGTCGTATCAACGGCATCTTCCTCCACAACCTCGCCGGTAATCGCTTCGCTTGCCGCCGTAGTCGCCAGCTCACCATCCGTATACAGGCCGGTAATGCCCGTCACGCCGGACAGTTTGCCAATCTTACCGACGGACAGATTGCCGTTTGCCGCATCCTTCAGGTCCACATAGTACAGGTCTGCACCGTGGGTGTTATCCGCAATCAGCAGGCCGGTATTGGTGCCGTCGCTGAGGTAGGTCATGGAAAGCGTCTGATAGTTGTCAAAACTCATACCGATATTGCCCACCGTCGAACGGAACATGGAATAGCTGATGGAGTCGGTTGCATCCTTGTAGCTCTTGGCGTAGGGCCGGAACAGATAGAGCGTGCCGTCTGCACCCAGAACGTAGTACTGGAGCGTGTCGTACACAACGCCGTTGTAATCAAACGGAATCTGACCCGCATAGGCCACGGCAGCCAGATCATTATAATAACTGTCCAAATTCCAGCCGCTCAGTGTGCCCTCCGCATAATCTTTCAACATCATAAAGGCCTGTGCGTTGGCAACGTAGATCGGGTAACCGAAGACCTGCTTCTGAACCTTGCTGCCGTCCGTCGCCGTAACCTCGGAGGTCTTGGACGGGGCAGTGGTCATATCCAGAATGGCGTAGGAGCCGGAGCAATCGGAACCGGCGGTTTCCGCGTAGCCCTTGGCGGGATCAATCTGATAAATCTTACCCATGGAGGTAAAATCACCGGTGGTGGCGTAAAGCTTACCGTCGTGGGCACCGGCGCCGGTGAAGAAGCCGGACGCACTGCCGTCCACGGTCATCTTGGTCAGATCAGCGGTGTCAATGGTCACCCACTTGGCGCCGTCCGTCGTCTGGACCTCGGCATGGACCTTGGTGCTCAGCTTGGTCAGGGCCGTTACCGTCACTTCCGCAGAGACGGAAACCTGCTGACCGGCCGCATTCTTGTCCACGGAGGTGGCCGTGATGGTCGCGGTACCGGCGCCAACCGCCGTCACCGTACCGTCTGCCGCTACCGTGGCCACGGCATTGTTGCCGGAGGTCCAGGTCACGCCGCCGGTAAAGGTCGTGGGCCGGATTCTGACGGTCAGCTGCTGGCTGTCGCCTTCGTAAAGGCTCAGAGCTGTTTCGCTAAGCCGCAGGGTCAGGTCCTTGGCGCGCTCATACTGGTACAGCGCAACGGCAGGCCAGACCTTTTCGCCGAAGTTGCCCAGATTGGCCGTCAGAAGCGTCTCGGGATCGATGGCGTACAGCTGCGCCATCTCGCCGTCCTGATAGGACGAGAGGAGCAGGTAGCCATTGGCATAGTACAGGGATGCGTAAGTACCGCCCGTCACCGAGGAGATCAGCGTCAGCGACACATCGGTCTGACCCAGCAGCTGGTGGCCGATTTTCAACGTTTCGCCGTCATCCCGGCTATACACAACCAGCTTGTATAGCTTGCCGCTTTCGGTCATGGCGAAATAATAGGCCGCCGGATAGTCCAGATAGGTGCCGTTCTCCATCAGCGCAATGACCGCAAGGGGATCGTTGCCGAAGGTAGAGGAAACGTTAAAGTACTTCAGGGAACCCGCCTCAGGATTGATCATCTCAATGTAGGTGCCGCTGTTGCACAGGCCGATGATCTTCAGGCCCTGATTCTGCACAAAGGCAGGTGCCGGCGCCGCATCGGACCAGATCCAGGAGGACGCAATGGTGCCGAAGCTGGTGGTTTCAAAGCCGTCGGCATCGATGCCGAACATGGTGTCGCCGGAGTGGACATAGAGCGTATCGCCCACCAGCGCACCGGCGTAGTAAGCGCCAACCTTTTCGCTGACCGCCGTCCAGTTGGCCGGCTCTGCCGCCTTGAATTCAGCGAAGTGGGGTTCGCTGTTGGCGTCGTAGATCAGAGCGCTGAGGTTGATGTCCGGCAGCTCCTTGACGGTGACCTCGCAGGTTGCCGTCAGGCCGGGCTTGGCATTGGTGGTGGCGGTAATGATGGCCTTGCCGATGCCGACGGTGGTAATCGTCCCGTCCTTCACCGTCACGACGCCGTCATCGGAGGAGGTCCAGGTCACGGACTTATCCTTCAGCGTCCAGGGATACACTTCCACATCCAGCTTGGTGGTCACGCCCTTGAGCAGCTCCAGCTCCGTCGGCATCACCGAAATTTCGGTGGCCTCGTCGGTGGGCGCCACATAGGTGCCGGAGGACGGCACAATGTACAATCCCCGCATACCCAGCCGCAGCTGAGAAGCGTAGGTGTCGCTGCCGTAACCGCCGTCGTTGGTGGAGGTCTTGGTGGCCTTGCCGGTAGTCGTATCCAGCGTCACCAGAAGGTTATTGGCGGAGGAGGACTCGGAGCAAATGGCCGCCATGTACAGGATATCCTTGTCATGGTCCCAGGCCAGCGTCGAATAGTTGCCGTAAGCGCCGACGCTGCCTTCCTTGGTGTCGTTGATGGGATGTAGATCCGCGATGGTATCGTCCACGGCATCCGCGTTCTTGAACTTGTACAGGAAGGTCTGGGCCGCAGCGCCATAGTTGACGGTGTAGAAATTGCCCTCATCGTCAATGGCCAGGCCGCTGAGCTTGGTCCGGGTCTTGTTCTGCGAATAGGGGTTGATGACCTTCACCGTGTACTGTGCTTCGAACTTGCCGGTAATCAGGTCCACGGTATAGATGGTCATTTCATAATTCTTGCTGTCGCCGTTGGCCTGACCCATGGCATACAGCTTGCCGTCGGCGTAGTTCATAGCCATGCCGACAATCGTCAGATCGCCGAACTTGCCAACCTTTTCATAGTTGTCCAGTTCGTCCTGCGGTGCAACATACAGATAGCCGTCATCCGCCGCCATGTAGACGTAGCCGTCCACATATTCGGCAGCCCGGACGTTCAGCGGCGTGGTCGCCACATCGGTCAATCCGCCGTAATCGTAGTCACCGGACTTGTAGTAGAAGAAGACGTTCGCCGGATCCACTTCCACCCAGCGCTTGGTGTTGCCCTGATAGGTGGAGCCCTTGGTGAAGCCGAACATCTTACCGGTGTAATCCGGCTCTTCTCCGCCATATTCCACCGTGTAGGCCGCTTCGTTGCCGGCATAGTCCGCCACCAGAACGGTGCACTTGGTACCGACCTCAACATCAGTCAGATCAATGGTGGTACTGACCGTCTCACCGGCGGTCTCCTGGGTAGGAACCGTACCGGCCAGAACCTTGGTGCCGCTCTTATTCAGGACGGCCACATAGGCCAGATACTGGTTGTCCTTGGCCTCGATGGTCAGGTTACCGGTCAGCAGGTCCTTGTTCACCGTCAGAAGCTCCGGCGCGGTATTATCCACCGTCATGGTGGTGCTGAGGAAGGCGCCCTTGCCCAGCTTGCCGGAGGTAATCAGCTCCTTGATCTGCGCCTGGGTCAGGGTGCCGTCGGTTTCGTAGTATTCCGGAATCGCCACCACGCTGACCGTCAGCTTCTCGTTTTCCTTCACGCCCAGAGTGGCCACCCGCTTGTTCATGGTAAAGGCGGAAGCGGTGCCCATCCACTTGGACTGATTCTGATAGTAGTACGCACCGGCCGCCTGCTCACTGGCCGGCGTTGCGTAGACCACATCACCGGCTTCGTTGGTCACCACCGCCATGATGGCTGCCGCGTTCCGGATCAGGGAAAGCTTAAACTGATACAGCGTCGAGCTGCCGCTGATGGCCAGCCTGTCCGCCGGGAAGGAATCCTCCACCGCGTAGGGGTTACCGATCACATAGTAGCCGTCGTTGTCGCCCTGGTATTTCACAACCAGATTGTTGGTCTTGGTCACGCCCAGATAAGAGGGCTTCTGCTCGCCGTACAGGCTGGCGGCATAGGTACCCTTGTCATACATGGACGGGTCGGACCAGTTGCCGTAGAAGCCCAGCACCGGGATGGAATGGGTCACGTCCGGGGTTTCTCCCTCAGTCGAGGACACCGGCTCCACATAGGTGTAACCTTCCACATAGGTGCCGTTGGGATAATTGGCGTTCAGGTATTCCTTCTGGGCATCCGTCAGCGCGGCATGGACCGTCACGGTCACGCTGCCGTCTGCGGGCACCGTAAAGGCTGCGGTCTGCAGGCCGGCCAGCAGCAGGTGGGCGTCATAGGTCGTCACATCGCCGTTGCCGTCCACATCGGCCGCCGTCAGATCCAGCTCATCGCCCTTCCGGTTGCCGACCAGGTAATCCAGAATGGCCTGGGCGTCGTCCGCGTCGGTATCGCCGTCCTTGTCCACGTCGGCGGAAATCTTGGACGTGGGCACAAAGGTCGCGCCGTCCACCGTGTAGGTCACGTTGGCGCTCAGCGCAGCCGTCCAGGTGTCTATATAGGTGTAATCGCCGTTAGCAAAGACATCCTGGGTAAAGAAATCGCTGCGGAGGGTGTAGTTCTTCGCCTTGCCGTCCAGATTGTGGATGGTGAAGGTATAGCTGTAGTCGCCCGTCCGGTCGGGATCGTCGCCCAGCTCCGCCTTGACCTTGCCGTCCGCCGCGGAAGCCGTCGCAGACTCGGCCATGGTGATGTAGGAGTTGGCCGTCACGGCGCTGCCCACATTGGCAAGACCGGCGCCCTGCTTCAGGATGGACCAGTAGCTGCCGCTTTCTTCCTCATAAAGCGGCTTGGCCGTGGACATCAGCAGGCTCTGGGTCAGCGTCCGGTTCTTGACGCCAGCCTTTTCGGCAAAGCCGTTCTCCCGGATGTACTGGGCCACCAGCGCCGCCATACCGGCCACCTGAGGTGCCGCCATGGAAGTACCGGACATACTTTCATAAGCCTTACCGCCGGCCACCGCACCGTTGACGGAGTAGATGTTGCCGCCGGGGGCGGTGATTTCCGGCTTCATGATCAGGCTGCCGGGCACACCGGTGGAGCTGTAGTCGCTCATGGTGTAGTAGTCGCTGTTGTAGTTCACCGTGCCGAGGGTATTGCCCACGGTTAGTTTGCCGAGATAGTACAGCACATTGCCGCTCTCGTCCTTCACCGCTTCGGCGTTGTCCTTCAGGAACTTGCCGTCGGCCTGGGTCACGGAGACGACCGGCGCCGTCTTGGTGTAGGAGGACAGGTCCATGTTGATGGTGCCCGCCTGATTGTTGTAGATAACGGTGGCAATGGCGCCGTTGGCCGCCGCCGCCTCAGCCTTCTCATAGAAGGAGGTAGTGCCGCGGGAGCAGACCGCAATCTTTCCGGCCAGCACGTCCTTGATGGCGGCAAATTCGTCCGCCGTGCCGAAGCCGTCGATAAACACATAACTCTGCTCACCGGCGATGGTGGTCATCGGCTCGTTTTTATAGCTGGTCTGGGTGTAGAAGATCATGCTGTCGCCGACCTTCAGATAATCGCCGGTGAAGCCGTCGTTATCCACGGAGGCAACCGCCAGGGAATTGGTGAAGGATCCGGGAGAACCCACGGTATCCAGGTTCACATCCTCGCTGTACAGGTAAGGAACGCCGTTGGATGCGTACTTCGCCCAGTTGTAGGAGTTGCCGGCGGAAATCGTCACCACCGTATCGGTGTTCTGGAGGCTGTCCAGGATGTCCTGATACTTGGGGCTGCGGCTAAACCCGGCGCTGGCCGAGCCAAGGGACAGGTTCACGGAATCCGCACCGAGAATGATGGCGTCCTCAATGGCCACCATATAGTCGGAGTCGTAAGCACCGCCGCTGGCGCCGAAGACCTTCATGGTCAGGATCTGGGCATTGGGCGCCACGCCCTGCACAAACACGCTGTCCAGTGCGCTGGTGTAGGTACCGTCCTCTGCGGGGATGTACGCATTGGCCGCCGCGATGCCTTCCACATGGGAGCCATGCTCGCCCTGGGAATCATGATCGTGGTCCACCACCAGATTCTCGTCCACATAGTTGTAGGCGTAGGGAATCTTGCCGGTCAGATACAGGTCCTTGGGATTCGCCTTGATGTTCAGCTGACCCGCCACCGCCGCGATCTTGTCCGCGTCCAGCAGGTTCAGGGAAGCCTTGTAGTCCTCCAGGGACATATTGGCCTTCTCTGCTTCCTTGCTCAGCGCGTACTCGTAAGCGCCCGCGTCAAAGGACTGATGATCCGTATCAATGCCGGTGTCGATCACCGCAATGCGGCTGCCCGCGCCGGTATAGCCGTCTGCCCAGGCGGCCGTGGAACCGATCATCGCCGAAGACGTGGCCATGCTGGGATCGGCTGTCTCTTCACGATCCACCACACAAGGCTCATACTTGGCTTCCAGGACGACTTCCTTGACGCCGTCCACCGCCTCGATGGCCTTGATCTGGCCGTACTTCACATTGGCGGAAATCATGTTGGCCGCCAGCGTCATGTTCCACACAACATCCAGCGTCCCGTCGTCGAGGGCATCCGCCTCAATTTCGGAGATCAGCTTTGCCTGCTGATCCTTCAGCGTTTCACGATAGGACATGGCCGCCGCATTGGCCGCAATATCCATCGTGGAGAATCCGGCTTCAATCGTGGATGGGGCTTCCAGCACGATGGAAACACGGACGCTCTCGTCCTTGTCATAGGACGTCTCCTCTGTCTCGGCCGATACCGACTGGTTCAACCGGGGAGACAGGGATTTGTCCGTTTTCGAAAAATCAAGACTCGTCGCCGACGAAGAATCGGCGCCGACGGCTCCGGCCGGTACAAAGGTACCGAGGGCCAGCACGGCAGACAGTACCAGTGCCAGGCTTTTCCGGAGCAGCTTCCCGTTTTTCATGTCAATTCCTCCCTTTTCCGTGGTATTTATACAAACGGACGTCTTTTCCGTCCGGATGTATCCATATTTGCAAGTTCTATCTATAGGTCCTGCATTTTTCCATTATCATATCACAACCACACCGCCTGTCAAGCACCGTTTTTACAAAAAATTCATATACAGGAAAGATTCAGCAAATCTCACACAATTCCACGCCTTGTGTCCATATGCTTCTGTGCATTTCACAAGTCAGCACATGATTCTGCTGTCTTTGGATATTTATTCTTTACTATTCACAGCATGACGCGCCGGTTTCGTTTTTCTTCCGCCGGGGCATTCCCATAATCCGTGCAGGAAATCCGTCAAAACAGGTGCAGTAAACCGGGCTGCCCTGTCGGGCAGCCCGGTCCGGTGTGAATATTCTTACAGCAGCGCCGCCGTGATCAGATGGGTCACAAAGGCCGCCACCCACGCGACGGTACATTGGCTGACCACCATCAGCCCTGCCCATTTGCCGCCCAGCTCCCGCCGCACCGCCGCAATCGCCGCCACGCAGGGCGTATACAGCAGGCAGAACACCAGCAGCGGTGCCGCCGTGGCCGGTGTCAGTACCGTCAACAGCGCCGTTTTGGTCCCGAACAGGACGTTCAGCGTGGACACCACGCTCTCCTTCGCCATAAAGCCGGTCATCAGTGCCGTGGAGATGCGCCAGTCGCCGAAGCCCAGCGGCTGGAGCAGCGGCGTCACCAGTCCGGCCAGCGCCGCCAGAATGCTGTCCCTGGAATCGCTGACCACGGCCAGGTGAAGGTCGAAGGTCTGCAAAAACCAGATGGCCATACTGGCGATGAAAATCACCGTAAAGGCCCGCTGCAAAAAGTCACGGGCCTTTTCCCACAGCAGCTGCAGCACGTTCCGCAGCCCCGGCAGGCGGTAGTTGGGAAGCTCCATCACAAAGGGAACCGCCTCTCCCCTGAACACGCTGCCCTTGAGCAGCAGCGCCGCCGCAATGCCCAGCACGATGCCAAGAAAATACAGGAGGATCATCACCAGCACGGGATTTTCCGGGAAAAAGGTCGTGGCAAACAGGCTGTAGATCGGCAGCTTGGCCGAGCAGCTCATAAACGGCGTCAAAAGGATGGTCATCTTCCGGTCCCGCTCCGAGGGCAACGTCCGGCTGGCCATGACCCCCGGCACCGTACAGCCGAAGCCGATCAGCATCGGCACAATGCTCCGGCCGGACAGGCCGATTTTCCGCAGCAGCTTGTCCATAACAAAGGCCACCCGGGCCATGTACCCCGTATCCTCCAGCAGCGACAGGAAGAAAAACAACGTCACAATAATCGGCAGGAAGCTGAGCACGCTGCCGACGCCCTTGAAAATGCCGTCGATCAGCAGGCTGTGCAGCACTTCATTGACATTGGCCCGGGTCAGCAGTCCGTCCACCAGCGCGGTCAGGCGGGTAATGCCCAGATCCAGCAGCTTCTGAAGCCCGGCGCCGATGACGCCGAAGGTCAGATAGAACACCAGCGCCATAATCCCGAGAAAGGCCGGAATGGAGGTGTACTTGCCCGTTAAGAACCGGTCGATTTTCTGGCTGCGGAGATGCTCCCTGCTTTCCCGGGGCTTTACCACCGTCTGGGCCACGACCTTGGAAATGAAGGAAAAGCGCATATCGGCAATGGCCGCCGCCCGATCCAGCCCCCGTTCGGTTTCCATCTGGCTGATCATATGCTCGATCATTTCCTTTTCATTTTCGGAAAGGCGGAGCTTTTCCTCGATCCGGCTGTCGCCCTCCACCAGCTTGGTGGCAGCAAAACGAACCGGAATTCCGGCATCCTTGGCGTGGTCCTCGATCAGGTGCATCATGCCGTGCAGACAACGGTGTACGGCAGCCTGACTGCCGCTGTCGCTGCAAAAATCCAGCCGGCCGGGCCGCTCCTGATAGGCGGCGACGTGCAGCGCATGGGCGATCAGCTCGTCCACGCCTTCGTTTTTGGCGGCGGAAATGGGAACCACCGGAATGCCCAGCAGCGACTCCATTTCGTTCACCCGCACGCTGCCGCCGTTGCCGCGGACCTCGTCCATCATGTTCAGGGCCAGCACCATGGGCACGTCCAGCTCCATCAGCTGCAGCGTCAGGTACAGATTACGCTCGATATTGGTGGCGTCCACAATATTGATAATGCCGGTGGGCTTCTCGTCCAGAAGAAACTGCCGGGTCACCAGCTCCTCGCTGCTGTAGGGCGACATGGAATAAATGCCGGGCAGGTCGATGATTTCCGTATCGGGATGATTGCGGATGGCGCCGCTTTTCCGGTCCACGGTCACGCCGGGAAAGTTGCCGACATGCTGATTGGAGCCGGTCAGCTGATTGAATAGCGTCGTCTTGCCGCAGTTCTGGTTGCCCGCCAGCGCAAAGGTCAGCACGGTGCCCTCCGGCAGCGGCTTCTCCCCCGTCTTGACATGGTACTTGCCGCCTTCGCCCAGGCCGGGATGCTCCGGTTCCCGCCGTTCCGGTGTCACCGCAGGATAGTCTATCCGCTTCCGAACAGAGGGCTTGACGGTTATCTGCGCCGCATCCGCCAGCCGCAGCGTCAGCTCATAGCCGTGAATCAGCAGCTGCATGGGGTCCCCCATGGGCGCCAGCTTCACCGGCGTCACCTCCGCGCCGGGAATCAGGCCCATATCCAGAAAATGCTGCCGCAGGGCGCCCTCGCCGCCGACGGCTTCCACCACGGCGGCGGTGCCAAGGGGCAGATCTTGTAAGGTCATTCGGATTCCTTCTTTCGTCCTTTTTCTTTTGTTAGTCTATCCTAACATTTGCTCTTTGTCAAGACAGACATCCGTCTCTCTGAAGTCTATGCACGGATTTTCCTTTTTTTGTCCCGCAGGCAAAAAGCGGCCCGGAGGAAATCCTCCGGGCCGCAAAGCTGAAGTTATGTATGCAGTTGCTCCGTCCGGCCGTTCCAGCGAATCTCCACCGTCACCGGCTTATCGCTGCGAACCGTCACCCGGGGCTTTTCGTCAGCCGACGCTCTGGCGGCACATTCCAGCTCCACCGTGGCGTCCCCCAGCGGATAGCGGCGGATGCCGTGGTGCTCCAGGCAGTGAACATTCCAGACGATTTTCCGGTGCTCGGTGTCGGGGACAATGCCGAACACCTGCTCAAAGAGGATGGAAATCGGCGCCAGACCGGTCCAGCCCACGAAATCGCGGCGCTGGGAATTCTGGGCAGCCTGCTCCGGCTGGTAATTTTCGAACACCGTGCCGGTTTTGTTGAAGACCTCCACCACGTTATCTAAGAACGTCCGGGCAATCTCATAGGCCAGGCCGTCGTATCCGTGGTCGGTCAGCCCCCGCAGCACCATGTAATTGGTAGGCGCCCAGACGGCTCCGTTCCAGTAGCCGCCCAGCGGATCGTAATCCTTGGCATCGGCAGACAGCGTGGGCACCCGGTTGGGCCGCTTGAATTCCGCCGGATTGTCCAGATGGGCCACAAACCGCTCCATCCGCTCCGGCGGCACCAGATCCGCCAGCAGCGTCCAGTAGGCCGCAATGCTCTTGATGCCGCTGAGCCTGCCGTCCCGGTAGGTGTCATAGTAGAATCCGTCGGCCTCGCTCCACATTTTTTCGTTGATGATCGACGCCAGCCGGGCCTTTTCTTCCTCCAGCCAGGCCGTTTCGTCCTCCCGGCCCAGCTCCCGGGCCATCATGGTCAGCAGCTTGGCGCTGAAATACTGCTGGGCGCTGGTGTCAATCCAGCGCATAAAGCCGTGGGACATCAGCTCATTATACTGAGGCTCCAGCCGCTTCTGATTGTCCATGCCGCAGGCCAGACCGCAGCTCCAGTAGCTGCCGTCCGGCCAGGAGCGGTTGAGCATCAGCCACCGATGATAGCCGCACAGCGGGTCAAAGACCCGGCTCAGCCGCTCCTTGTCGCCGGTGGTGCGGTAGTACTCCCACTCTGCCCAGGGCATGATATTCGGTCCCGTGGAGGCCGGATCATCCCGGGTAAACTGGTCTCCAGCCGCCTCCTCGCACAACTCCCGGCAGATATAGCCGTCCCGGTGCTGGCGGGCATAGAAGTTATCCAGCGTCCGCTGGAAATCAAAGGCCCGGCTGCCGTATTTTCCGAACATGACAATAAAGGAGGAGTCCCACATAAACAGGTACCCGTTAAAGGCCGTATCGATGAAATTCGACACAAACCCCGCGTCGGGATTGGCCTGCCGCAGGTTAGAAAACGCGATGCGCCATGTTTTCTCGTAGCAGGCAATCACATCCTCCCGCCCCGTCCAGAAGGGCTGGGGTAGCCGGTCCCGGGCTTCCTCATAGGTCGGCACCGGCTCGGTCTGGCAGGGCCGGTCCCGGAAGGTATTCCGGGCCGCGTTGGGGTCATCCACATAGAACAGGTTGTCATTCAGCGGAAAGCACTTTTTCATTGCCCTCTTCTCCTTTTACAGGTGGGAATAAATCAGCTCCAGCTTGCCCTCTGCCGTCATGGGGCCGTAATGGTCCGTCAGCAGCAGATGGTCGCCCTTGGTGACCTTCTGCCCGTCCAGCGTTCCCTCGCCGGAGAGGATGCTGACATTGACAAAGGGCTGCTCCCACCGGAATTCCGTCTTGCCGTTCAGTACTGCACGGCAGACCGTGTAGTACGGGCAGGTCACCAGCCGCGTCACCGCCGCATCGCCCTGCTGCCACGTCTCCTGCGTCGGCTGCTCCGGCCGGAAGGGGATGGTGGTCACATCCAGGCTCTGGGCCAGGTGCAGCGGCCGGGGCTTGCCGTTTTGCAGGCGGCCGTAATCGTAGAACCGGTAGGTCACGTCGCTGGACTGCTGGGTTTCCAGAATCAGGGTGCCGCCCTTGATGGCATGGAGGCACCCGGGATTGATCTGGAAGAAATCGCCCTTGGAAATCGGCACCTCCCGCAGCAGGTCCTTCCAGCGGTTGTCCTGGATCATTTCCTCCATCTCCGCCTTGGTTCTGGCGTGGTGGCCGATGATGATGGTGGCGCCGGGGTCGCAGTCCAGCACATACCAGCACTCGGTTTTGCCAAGCGAACCGTTTTCGTGAACCGCCGCATAGGCGTCGTCGGGGTGTACCTGAATACTCAGGTCGTCCCGGGCGTCGATGATTTTAATCAGCAGGGGGAAAATCGCCCCTGGCAGGCCGCCGAACAGCTCCGGCCGCTTCTTCCACAGGGAACCCACCGTTTCTCCGGCAAATTCCGGATTGGCAATGCCGCAGTCCCCCTCCGGGTGACCGCTGATGGCCCAGCATTCCCCGGTCTGGGGGCCGGGAATGTCATAGCCGAATACCGTGTGCAGCCGGTCGCCGCCCCAGATTTTTTCCTTGAAAACCGGCTGCATCCGCAGCATGATTCCGCTCATTTCGTCTGCTCCTTTTCCGCCAGCGCCGCCATGGCCAGCTTCACCGCGCCCATGGCACCCTGATTATCGTTCAGGCTGACGCCGACAATGTAATGCTCCAGATCGTCCATGCCCTTGCCCTGAATGTAGCCGCCGATCTGTTTCCGGACCTCCTGACGGATCAGCCCCAGCATCTGCGGCTGATGCATGACGCCGCCGCCGACCACAATCCGCTCCGGGGAGAGGACCATGATGTAATTGCAGATGGCCTGACCGATATAGAAGGCCTCCAGATTCCAGACCTCCGGGCGGTCGGACAGTTCGATCCCCTTCTTACCCCAACGTTTTTCAACCGCCGGGCCGGAGGCAAAGCCCTCCATGCAGTTGGGATGGTAGGGACAGACGCCCCGGGTCATGGGATCGTTTTCATGGCGGGCCAGCAGAATATGGCCGCCCTCGGGATGGATCATGCCGTGATACGGCTCGCCGCCGATGATCACGCCCACGCCCACGCCGGTGCCGATGGTGATGTAAATGCTGTTTCTAACATCCCGGGTGCAGCCCCAGGTGGCCTCGCCCAGCGCGGCGGCGTTGACGTCCGTGTCAAAGCCCACTGGCACGCCCAGCGCCTTCTCGAAGGCATCCACAATGGGATAATTCCGCCAGGCCAGCTTGGGCGTGGAGGTAATGCAGCCGTAGGTCAGTGACTTCCGGTCCAGATCCACCGGCCCGAAGCAGCCGATACCCAGCGCGGCAATGCCCTTATCCTTGAAAAAATCAATCATCGCCGGCATGGTCTGCTCCGGCGTTTGGGTGGGAATGCTGGTCCGCTCCAGAATCCGGCCGGTTTCGTCACCCACGGCGCAGACCATCTTGGTTCCGCCCGCTTCCAATGCTCCAAACAATTTCATAGCTCGTAACCTCTCAATCGACGGTTTTTCCGCCCCGCAGGGCTTTTTTCTTTTGTATCATACCAAATTTCACCGGATAAATCAATCCTATTTCTGTTAAGTGCCGAAAAAGATTCGCAGAACATCCGCCGCGCCCGACAGCAAAACCGGAAGGCATCAGCGCCTTCCGGTTCCGTTTGCTTGTAGCGCCCGCAGTTTACCAGTTGATCTGCCAGCGGCCCTGATAATCGGTGTTGAACTTGTCGGACACCGCCGCCTGCTTGACCCGGGAATCCTGCCGGTGCTGCTCCAGCAGCGCGTCGAATTCCTTCCCGTCCAGCGGCAGCTTCACCGGCACACTGCCCTTCCACGCGGACAGATAAGCCGCATTGGAAATGGTCAGCTCCCGGATGCCCTCCGGACCGGGCGCCAGCAGGGGCGTACCATGGCGGATGGCGTCGGTAAAGTTCTGCAAAATGCCCGCGTGGGCCGTCTCCGGATGATCCTGGGTGATCTCCGTGTAGGTCGTTTCAATCTGCGGAGAATTGCTGTCCGACGCAAACCGGACCTGATCCTCCGGCTGTGCCAGCTTCCACCATTTCATCACGCCGTTTTCCAGCACCAGCTTGCCCAGCGTACCGGAGATTTCCAGCCGGTTCGTGCCGGGATATTCGCCGGTGGAGGTGATGAAGGTGCCCGTGGCGCCGCCGGGATACCGGGCAAAAATCGTCACGTCGTCCTCCACTTCAATCTTGTGGTACTTTGCCACGTCGCAGAAGCCGGTCACCTCGCAGGGCATTCCGCAAATCCACTGCCACAGGTCCAGATTGTGGGGGGCCTGATTGAGCAGCACGCCGCCGCCCTCCCCGGCCCAGGTGGCGCGCCAGGAGCCGGAATCGTAGTAATGCTGCGTCCGGTACCAGTTGGTAATGATCCAGACCGAGCGCTTCAGCGCCCCCAGTTCGCCGTTTTGAATCATCTGCCGCGCTCTGGCAAACAGCGGGTTGGTCCGCTGGTTGAACATGATGCCGAACACCTTGCCGGTCCGCTCCGCCGCCTCGTTCATGGCCGCCGCCGCCGTCACGCTGACGTTCTCCGGCTTTTCCACAAGAACGTGCTTGCCCGCCTCCATGGCCGCAATGGCAATGGTGCCGTGGAGCGGATGGGGCACGGCGATAACCACCGCGTCAATGTCCGGCTGCTTCAGCACCTCCCGCCAGTCGGCATAGGGCCGCACCGACGGAAAATTGGTTTTCAGATAGTTCAGCCGCTCCGGCGCAATGTCGCAGGCCGCCACCAGCTCCAGCCCGTCAATCCGATGGCCGCCGATGCAGTTGACATGGGCGCTGCCCATGTTGCCGATGCCGATGACGGCCGCTCTTACCTTCTCCATGATGTCTCCTCCCGTAAGCGGACCGGGCTACAGCCGCTCCATGGGGCCTCGCAGCGCCCCGTCCGCATCCGATTTTTCCGTAAATACCCGGTTGGGGTCCTCCAGCGTCCGAAACACGTCTGCGTACCGCTGCCCGAATTCCGCCAGCGCACGAGCGGAAAAGTGCAGCCGGTCCGGGTTCGGCTCCAGCCCCTCCGCCGGTACATAGCCCGTCCGGGGCAGAATGTGCGCCGTTTCGTCCAGCTGCCGGTTGATGTCCCGGTAGTACCGGGCAATATCCGGGAACGTGCCGTCCCGGAAGTAGTCGCCCAGGCCGCCGAGAACCACCGGCACATCCTCCAGATGCAGGTCCCGCCGCAGCGCCGTCAGCATGGCCCGCAGCTTCTCCCCGTAGACGCCGCACCGGTCTGCCCGGCAGTCCGCCTCGCCCTGATGCCACAGAATCCCGGCAATTTCGGACGTCCGCAGTGCCAGCCGTCCCTGATACACCGCGTTGTCGTAAAGCAGGCTTCCCTCGGCCCACTGATCCAGACAGGTGCCGCCGTCGGCGCAGGGAATCAGGCCCACGTCCACCCCGTGCGCCGTCGCGTAGCACAGGCCGAAGGACTCCGCCAGGCACACCCCGGCAAAGCTGCGGTCCGTGTGGATGGGCCGGAAGGCCGGTACCCACCGGCCGTTCCGCAGCACTAACAGATGGCGGTTGTCCAGCGGCGGGGCTTCCGGCCGGTAGCCCCGACCGGCCATGTTGGAC
>CAJLCS010000019.1 GCA_905205195.1 uncultured Eubacteriales bacterium | reverse complement strand
CTGTGGCTTCCTCGTCGGTCATGTTCTTTGCTTCCGGCACAATGCTTTCAAAGACCGCGCCCCGGACGATCAGCCGGTGGCTGCGCGTCCGGCGTTCCTCTTGGGACAGCTTTTGCCGCAACACCTTTTCCCGGTTCTCAAACTGCCGGATTTTCTTCTTTCCGTCCTCAATCTCGGCTCGCGGGTTTTCTCTCTCGGTTTCGTCATGGCTGGTCGCTCCTTTCTGCCTGTTGGCATAGAAAAAGGACAGTCGATTTCTCGGCTGTCCTTTTGAGAAAGTAACTTTGATATTTAGTTTCTTATTTTATGACTTTTGAAGCATTGTTTGTATATATTCTTCGACTTCATTAAGTGTGGTCACATCAGCTATACTTTCGTAAGTTTCCTGACTAAAAACAAGTCCACTTTCGGTTTCGAGGAAAGCATATTGTAACCCATCTAAAAAACCGTATTCAGCAATATCTTTCTTTACCAAGCATGCATTATTTTGCTTCCAAATAGAATTTTCGTCATTATAGAATATCGGCATAAATATTCCAGTCATACCGGCTTTCATGGCTGAAACGACATCTGTATCTTCTACCCAAATATCTTCTGAAATTGGGCACGGCAATAGGACAGACACCGTTTCACCCACTTTACAAGAGCCTTGAAATACTTCTTTCACTTCAATTTGTGCAATCGCACGATATTCCTTAACCCCGGAAAAGTCTAATTCAATATTCTTAATTTTCAATACGATACCTTTGAAAATTGCCATATCAGGAGTAGAGAACACTTCTTCCTCGGTAAGTAGTTGCAAGTCCATATTGGTACTTGTTGTAGGTGCCTCATCAATGTACCGGGCAATGACATTAGTTGAATTCTCAGATAATGCAATAGTTGAATTATCAGGCGGTGTAATGTCTTGCTGGTCTTCGTACCTCGTGAGAACAGAAACACCAATAAAAAACACAACCGCAAGGCAAGCTGCCATAGCACTCCATTTTACCCAAATGGGCTTTTTCACTTTCTTTTTATAGTTGAGAGCTTCATCAACATATTTCGTATCAAGTTCGCTCATAGCGTCTGAAAATTTCTTTGCATTCATACAAATACCTCTCTTTCAATTAAATATTGCTTCATCTTCTCACGGATACGGGTCAGCCGGACGGAGATATTTTTCTCCGAAAGCCCTACAAGCTCGGCTATATTCTTGTAGCTATCGGAAAACCAATAGCGGCGCATGAAGATAACGCGGTTTTCAACGGTCAGCGTGTCCAAAAAGTCCTCAATGATACGGGCTAACTCTCTGGCTTCAATTTCATCTTCTACGGTTTTTTGGTCTGCGATACAGGCTTCGATTTCCTCTAACGCAATCGTGTAGTGGCTGCTTCGTTTGGCTGCTTCCTTTCTCCAATAGATTTTGAGTGAAATGTTCCATGCGCCTAAATAAGCGTCGTTTACACATTCCTCCGCGTCTTGTCTGCTCCCCACAATGTTGTACGAGAGGTTATGACAGACTTTCCCGTATTTGTTATCCAGTTCCCATAAACCTTGCTCTGACCGTTCAAAAAACATTTCTATGATTTTTTCATCTTCTATCACCATACCGCCTCCTTTCCGGCTTCACCTATATACTACGGTTTCAGCGGCAAATACTACATTTCGACCACATCAAACACTTACACGCACTTGAATTTCAACTCAAAGATTGCGTCTGCCAATGCGATTTTTGGCGTATATCCCTCAGCCTGATACTTTATGTCCCTCCGATGTCCCTCCTAAAATCAGCCTGTAAACGGCAAATCTGCTGATGCGGGAGGGGCAGTACATAAGAGTTCAAAGCATAAAGAAAAGCCCGCAAACCCAGTCATATCAAGGGTTTGCGAGCCTTCAAGGTGTGGTGCCGGTGGCGGGGGTCGAACCCGCACGGGTTATTAGCCCAACGGATTTTGAGTCCGCCTCGTCTGCCAATTCCAACACACCGGCATAGCTACCTATTCAGTATACACCATGAAGCGGAAAATGGCAAGAGAAAAAACGGAAATCGCCGGATTTTCTTGCAAATGTGGCCGGTTCGTGGTAGAATAGCACAAAAACGCATCGGAGGATTGAAAAATGGAGCAAAAGAAGCAGGAAAACCGGACCTATTACATGGCCTATGACGACCGGTACCGGCAGATTCACGGCTGCGGCCTTTCCTGGGCGGACAAGCAGCCCACGCCGAAGGTGTTGGAGGTGATCCGCAGGATGCGTTTGACGCCGGAGCAGCCCATTCTGGAAATCGGCTGCGGCGAGGGACGGGACGCGGCGGCGGTGCTGGCGGCAGGGTACAGGCTGCTGGCCACCGACGTGTCTCCGGAGGCGGTGGCCTACTGCCGCAGCCGCTATCCGGCCTTCGCGGACCGGTTTCAGGTGCTGGACTGCGTGGCGGGGCGCCACGAGGGCCGCTATGACCTGATTTATGCCGTGGCGGTGCTGCATATGCTGGTGGAGGACGAGGACCGGCGGCGGTTTTACGCCTTCGTGCGGGACCATCTGACGGACCAGGGCCGGGCGCTGATCTGCACCATGGGCGACGGAACCGCAGAGTACCGCTCCGACCCGGAGACGGCCTTCACGCTCCAGAAACGGATTCACGGCGGCACCGGCAGGGAGGTGTCCGTGGCGGGCACCACTTGCCGGATGATTTCCTTTGATACCTTCCGCCGGGAACTGGCGGACAGCCGCCTGCAGACGGAAGAAATGGGCCTGACGGCGGCGGAGCCGGATTTTAACAGCCTGCTGTACGCCGTGGTGGGGCGGGCTTAAAGGTATTGCTGGGTTTCCACGTCGATGACGCCCCGGGTGGTCAGCCGCAGCTTGGGGATCACCGGCAGGCTCATGAACGACAGCGTCATGAAGGGATCCACCCCGTCCCGGACGCCCAGCCGGTGGGCGGCGGCCTTGGCCTGTTCCAGCTGCCGGTTGACCTCCGGCAGGGGCTGCTCGCTCATGAGACCGGCGATTTCCAGCGTCAGGGCCGACAGAACCTGACCGCCATCAACCACCACAATGCCGCCGTGCCGGGCGGCAATCTGGTTGACGGCCAGCGCCATGTCGTCGTCGTTGGTGCTGACTACAATAATATTATGGCTGTCGTGGGCCACGGAGGTGGCCACGGCGCCGGACCGCAGACCGTAGCCATGGAGGTAGCCGATGCCGATATGGCCGGTTTTTTTATGCCGTTCCACCACGGCCATTTTCAGAATGTCCCGATTCAGGTCCACGCCGTCGGCGTAGCCAAGGTCCCGGGTGACGATCTGGCCGGGAATCATGCCGATGACGCCCCGGGGCCGGGATTCGGCAAAGGAGGCGGCGGTGACCGGCGTCAGGTGGAAGGTGTCGTGGGCCAGCGCTTGCAGGTAGGCGGGAATTTCCGGCTGGGGGAAGTCGGCAACCCGGCCGTTTTCGTAGACGATCTGCCCTTTTTTCAGAACCGTGACCACACGGAAGTCCTTCAGGTCCTCCACCACGGCAAAATCTGCCAGATACCCCGGCGCGATGGCGCCCCGGTTGTTAAGCAGGAAGTAGCGGGCGGCGTGGAGGCAGGCCACCTGCACCGTCCGGATGGGGTCAGCCCCCAGGGCCACGGCTCGGCGGCAGATGTCGTCGATGTGGCCCTTTTCCAGCAGATCGCTGGGGTGCTTGTCGTCGGTGCAGAACATGCAGCGGCTGTAATACCGGTCCGACAGGAGCAGCGGCATCAGCGCCTCCAGATTCTGGGCGGCGGTGCCCTCCCGGATCATGATGAACTGGCCCAGACGGAGCTTGGCGAGGGCGTCGTCCACATCGGCGCATTCGTGGTCCGAGTAGACGCCGGCGGCGATGTAGGCGCACAGGTCCTTGCCGGACAGCCCCGGCGCGTGGCCGTCGATTTTCTTGTGATGGGCCTGAGAGGCCACGATTTTCGCCACGGCGTCCCGGTCGGCGGCAACGATGCCGGGGTAGTTCATCATTTCCGCCAGCCCCTGCACCCGGGGATGCTCAAAGTAGCTGTCCAGATCCCGGTAATCCAGATTGGCGCCGCTCTCGTCCATGGGCGAGGCGGGGACGCAGGAGGGAATCATGAACCGGACGTCCAGCGGCAGGTCCTCCGTGGCGGCCAGCATATAGTCGATGCCGTCGGTGCCCATGACGTTGGTAATTTCGTGGGGGTCGGTGATGACGGTGGTGGTGCCGTGAGGCAGCACGGCCCGGGCAAATTCCCGGGGGCTGACCAGACTGGATTCCAGATGGATGTGGGCGTCGAGAAAGCCGGGGCACACGATGCGGCCCGTCATGTCCAGCTCCCGGATGCCGTGGTAGGTTCCGATGCCCACAATCAGCCCTTCGGCCACGGCAATGTCGCCCTGCTCCAGCTCGGCGGAGAAGACGTTGACAAAGACGGCGTTTTTCAGCACCAGATCGGCTTTTTCCCGCCCGGCGGCCACGTCGATGATGCGCTGCTTTTTCAGCAGCTTGCGGCCGATTTTGGCGGACCAGGTTTCCTGATAGCTCATGGTTGGAATCCTCCCTTTTTGTTTCACTATACCATAATTCCGGCGGATTGCAAAGAGAAAATATGGCATCGGACGGTCCTTTGGAAAAGAGACTTGAAAACCAACGAAAAAAAGGTATAATAAATATCATATCCTGTATTCAAAGAGGCACATACCATGAAGAAAAAACCGTTTGGCCTGCGGCGGGAGCATTCCAAAGCCTTAAGCCCCACCAAGGTGATTGCCGTGGCCTTTATTCTGATTATTCTCACCGGCGCGCTGCTGCTGACGCTGCCGGTGGCGTCCCGCAGCGGTGTTTCCTGCGGATTCCGCCCGGCGCTGTTTACCGCCACCTCCGCCACCTGCGTGACGGGGCTGGTGCTGTACGACACCTGGCTGCAATGGAGCGGTTTCGGGCAGGCGGTGATTCTGTGCCTGATCGAAATCGGCGGACTGGGCTTTATGGCGGCGGCTTCCTTCGTCATGTTCGCCCTGCGCCGACGGATGGGCCTGAAGCAGCGGATGGTCATGGCCCAGGCCATGAGCCTGAACGATACGGAGGGCGTGGTCCGGCTTCAGAAAATGGTACTCAAGGGCGCCCTGCTGATTGAGGGCGGCGGCGCGGTGATTCTGTGCCTGCATTTTCTGCTGAAGCACTACGACCTGTGGACCAGCGTGAAGTGGGGCGTGTTCCATGCGGTTTCCGCCTTCTGCAACGCGGGCTTTGACATTTTCGGCATCCGGGGGCCGGGCATGAGCGTGATGACGTTCCAGTCGGACCCGGTTGTGCTGCTGACGCTGTCGGTGCTGGTGATTCTGGGCGGACTGGGCTTCTTCGTGTGGGAAGAGGTGATCCGGGTCCGGAAGTTCCGGAAGCTGTCGGTGTATACCCGCCTGGTGCTGCTGGCTACGGCGGCGCTGCTGCTGGGCGGCACGGTCCTGATCTGCCTGCTGGAGTGGAACAATCCCCGGACGCTGGGGCCGATGCCCTGGCCGGAGAAGCTGCTGGCCGGATTTTTCCAGTCCGTTACGGTCCGGACGGCGGGCTTCGCCGGAATCGATCAGGCGGAGCTGACGGACGCGGGCAAGGGCATTACCATGGTGCTGATGTTCATCGGCGGCTCCTCCGGCTCCACCGCCGGCGGCGTCAAAACCGTGACCATGCTGGTGCTGGTGCTGTTTTTGTGGGCACGGGCCCGGGGAAAGTCCACGGTCTGCGTGTTCCACCGGTCCATTCCCAGGGACAAGGTGCTGGATGCGGCCACCATCGTCTCCATCATGACGGGGCTGGCGCTTTTCGGCGCCATCTTCATCAGCGCCACGTCGCCGGTGGGCTTTACGGATGCGCTGTACGAGGCAATCTCCGCGCTGGCCACCGTGGGCGTGACGGCGGGAGCCACCGGCAAGCTCAGCGCAGCGGCCCAGATTCTTGTGATTGTTTATATGTATTTCGGACGGGTGGGTGTGCTGACCATCAGCATGGGCTTCCTGATGGGAAATCGGGCGGAAGAACGGTTTTCCTACGCGACCACCAACTTTATGATCGGATAGGAGAGAAAAACGGATGAAATCTTATGTGATTATCGGCCTTGGCCGCTTCGGCATCGACGTGGCCAAAAACCTCTGCTCCCTGGGGGGCGAGGTGATGGTGATTGACCAGAGCAGTGAAAAAATCCAGCAGATCGCTGGGGACGTGACCCGGGCCGTGGTGGGCGACGCTCAGGACAAGGACGTGCTCAAGGCGCTGGGCGTGCCGAATTTCGACTGCGCCATTGTGGCCATCGGCAGCGATCTGGGTGCGTCGGTGCTGACGACCATGAATCTGAAGGAGCTGGGCGTGCCGAAGATCATCTGCAAGGCCCACGACGAAACCCACCGCCGGGTGCTGGAGAAGCTGGGGGCGGACCGGGTGGTCATTCCGGAGCAGGAGCAGGCCTACCGGCTGGCCCGGAGCCTGTCGTCGCCCAATGTGCTGGATTACATCGGCCTGTCCGACGACTACGGCATTGTGGAGCTGCCTGCGCCGAAGAGTTGGCACGGCAAGACGCTGGCGGAGCTGAACATCCGGGCCAAACTGGGCGTGAACATCATCGCCATCCGCCGGGACGGAAAAACCGAGGTATCCATGGCGGCGGATTTCCGGATGCTGTCCGGTGACGTGCTGATCGTTCTGGGCAGCACCCGGGCGCTGGAGCGGGTGCAGAAGTTATGACGGAGGAGCGGATTACCGGAAGGAAAAATCCGCTGGTCCAGCAGGTGCGCAAACTCCTTTCCTCCCGGCGGGCCAGAGAAGAAAGCGGCCTGTTTGTCTCCGACGGCACCAAGCTGCTGGCGGAGGCGGTGCGCTACTGGCCGGGGCTGGAGACCGTGATTCTGTCCGACGGCGTGGAGGCGGAGGCGCCGGAAGCGGTGCGGCTGGTCCGGGTACCGGCGGACATCATGGCCTATCTGTCCCCCATGGAAACGCCCCAGGGGGCAATGTTCTTATGTAAACTCCCGGAGAAACGGCCGCTGGCGGTCCGGCCGGGGATGCTCCTGCTGGATGGCATTCAGGACCCCGGCAATCTGGGGACGATTCTGCGGACCGCCGACGCGCTGGACACGCCGGTGGTGCTGCTGGAGGGCTGCGCCGACCCATACAGCCACAAGGTGGTCCGGGCCAGCATGGGCGCGGTGTTCCGCCGCCCCGTGCAGCAGGCCGGCTGGGCGGCCGTGTCCCGGGCGCTGGGGGAAGCGAAGATTCCCGTGGCGGTGACGGCGCTGTCCCAACGGGCGGAGGATATCCGGACGGCGGCGCTGCCGTCCATGGCGACGGTCATCGGCAGCGAGGGGCAGGGCGTCCGGCCGGACATCCGGCAGGCGGCGGACCGGGAACTGATCATTCCCATGAATCCCCACTGCGAATCACTGAATGCGGCGGTGGCGGCGGCCATCGTCATGTGGCAGATGAAGCAATCCCGATCTTGAAGCGGAGGGACGGAAGATGCAGATACACTGGCTGTGGTACGCGCTGCTGCAGGGACTGAACGACCGGGAAAAGGCGGAGCTTCTGACCCACTTTCCCGATGCGGAGGAGCTGTTTTTTGCGGACCGGGACCGGCTTTCCGCACTGGAGGACCTGACGCCGGAGGGCATGGCCGTCCTGCTGGACAAGGACCTTGCCCCGGCGGAGAAGATCCTGCGGGAATGCATCGACAAGGAAATTTCGCTGCTGACCTACGGCGACGAGGCGTATCCGCTGGCGCTCCGCAGCATTGCCGATCCGCCTATGGTGCTGTACTACCGCGGCACGCTGCCGGATTTTGACGCCGTGCCGCTGATCGGCGTGGTGGGCACCCGGAGCGCGTCGGGCTACGGCCTGACCGCCGCCAAGCGGATGGGCTTTCAGCTGGCCCGCTGCGGCGGCATTGTGGTGTCCGGCGGCGCTAAGGGTATTGATTCCATGGCCATGGAGGGCGCCCTGATGGGCGGCGGCACGGTGGTGGGTGTTCTGGGCTGCGGCGTGGACGTGGTGTATCCGCTGTCCAGCCGGGCGCTGTTTGAGGATGTTCTGCGGGGCGGCTGCCTGATGTCGGAGTTTCCGCCGGGAACGCCGCCCATGCGCTGGAACTTCCCACGCCGGAACCGGATCATCAGCGGGCTGTCCTGCGGCGTCGTGGTGGTGGAAGCGCCCCGGAAAAGCGGCGCGCTGATTACGGCGGCGCTGGCCCGGGATCAGGGCCGGGACGTGTTCGTCGTGACTGGCAACGTGGACGTGGAAAGCTGCGCCGGGAGCAACGATCTGCTCCGCAAGGGCGCGATTTTTGCTGCCTGCGGCTATGACGTGCTGCAGGAGTACGAAGCCCGGTTTCCGGGCAAAATTCACCCGGACAATATCCCCGCCGAGCTGGCCCTGAAGCAGGACCGGCTGGAGCGCCGGGAGGTCCGGGTGGCGCAGAAAACGGAAATTTCTGCGAAAAAGTCGGATAATAAAAGAAGAAAAGAGAAAAGACCCATTGACAACGGCGCAAAACAGCCGTATATTGACTGCAAAGAGAAACTTCCATCCCTGTCCGAGAACGAACGGCGTGTTCTGGAGCAGATCAAAGGTCCGCGTCTTGTGGACGATGTGATTGCGGATGCCGGCATTCCGGCCGGCCTGGCCCTAGCGGCGCTGACGCTGCTGGAGGTCAAGGGACTGGTGACGCGCCTGCCCGGCAAGCGGGTCGGACCGAGGGAGTAAATTTATAAAGAACGGAGCAATTTCATGGCCAAACCTTCGAATCTTGTGATTGTGGAGTCGCCCTCCAAGGCAAAAACCATCGGAAAGTATTTAGGCCCGGATTATCTGGTGAAGGCCAGCATGGGCCATCTGCGGGACCTGCCCAAAAGCAAAATGGGCGTGGATCTGGACAACGGCTTTACCCCCCACTACCAGCCGGTGCGGGGCAAGGAGGACCTGATCAAGGAACTGAAAACGCTGGCGTCCCAGGTGGACACCGTTTATCTCGCCACCGACCCGGACCGGGAGGGCGAGGCCATTTCCTGGCACCTGAAGGAGCTGCTGGGCCTGACCGAGGAGCGGACCCACCGGGTGACGTTCAACGAAATCACCCAGAAGGTGGTCACCGAATCCATTCGCCACCCCCGGGATATCGACTATGATCTGGTGGATGCCCAGCAGGCTCGCCGGATTCTGGACCGGATCGTGGGCTATGAGCTGTCGCCGCTGCTGTGGAAGAAAATCCGCCGGGGCCTGTCCGCCGGACGGGTACAGTCTGTGGCCACCCGAATGGTGGTGGACCGGGAGAAGGAAATCCGCGCCTTTGTGCCAAAGGAATACTGGACGCTGGATGTGACGCTGAACCGTCTCGGCAAGCCCGGACGGTTTGTGGGCCACTACTACGGCGAGGAGAAAAAGCGGGAGCTGACCAACGAGGCGGAGACCCAGGCGGTGGTGGACGATGTGAAGGCCCGTCCCTTCACGGTGACCAATGTGAAAAAGGGCGAAAAGAAGCGGTCCGCTGCGGCCCCCTTCACCACCTCGACCCTGCAGCAGGAGGCATCCCGGAAGCTGAATATGCCGCCAAAGCGGACCATGATGATTGCCCAGCAGCTTTACGAGGGCATCGACGTGGCCGGGGAGGGAACGCTGGGCCTGATTACCTATATGCGTACCGACTCCCTGCGTCTGAGCGACGAGGCCATGGAGGCGGCGGCGCAGTTCGTCCGCAGCCGCTACGGCGACAAGTATTATTTCGGCAAATATCACGTTTTCAAGACCAAGGCCGGGGCGCAGGACGCCCACGAGGCCATCCGCCCCACCCATGTGGAGCTGGACCCGGAGCGCATCAAGGACAGCATGACGAAGGATCAGTACCGGCTTTACAAGCTGATCTGGAGCCGCTTCCTGGCGTCCCAGATGGCCAACGCCGTGTATGATACCGTGTCCATCGACACGGAATGCGCCGGACACCTGTTCCGGTCCAGCCATCAGAGTATGCGCTTTGCCGGCTTTATTGCCGTTTACGAGGAAGGCCGGGATGACGAGGAGGAGGCCGTCGGTTCGCCGCTGCCCGATCTGGAGGTAGGCGAGCATGTCGCCGCGTCGGAATTCGTCAAGGAGCAGCATTTCACCCAGCCCCCGGCCCGCTATACCGAGGCGACGCTGGTCAAGGCCATGGAAGAAAAGGGCGTGGGCCGTCCGTCTACCTATGCGGCGACCATTTCCACCATTGAGGACCGGGAATACGTCAACAAGCAGGATAAGCGTCTGGCGCCGACACCGCTGGGCGAGGTGGTCACCGGATTGATGGAGGACCACTTCCGGGATGTCATCGACGTGGAGTTTACCGCCAACATGGAGTCCCAGCTGGACGAAATCGAGGAAGGCAAGCGGCAGTGGAAGGCGGTTCTGGGCGATTTTTATCAGGATTTTACCAAGGAAATGCAGGAAGCGGAGCAGTCGCTGGAGGGTGTCCGGCTGAAGGTGCCCGAGGAGGAAACCGACGAGGTCTGCGAACTGTGCGGCCGGAAAATGGTGATTAAAATGGGCCGGTTCGGCAAATTCCTTGCCTGCCCTGGCTATCCGGAGTGCAAAAACACCAAGCCGTTGGTGGAGCGGATGCCCGGCCGGTGCCCGCGCTGCGGCAGCGGAATGCTCAAGCGGAAATCCAAGCGCGGCTTCCCCTATTACGCCTGCGAGAGGGGCGCGGAATGCGGCTTTATGACCTGGGACGTGCCCACGGACCAGGATTGCCCGGAATGCGGCCAGACGCTGTTCAAGCGGTCGGGCCGGGGCCGGATGAAGCCCTTCTGCATCAACGAAAAATGCCCCAACTTCCTGCCGGAGGATCAGCGGGGCTACTATAAGAAGAAGGCCCCGGAAGGGGAGACCAACGCCGAAGCCGTGGCGGCGGAGGCAACGCCGGAGGAAAAGGCGGAGCAGGAAGCGGCCAAAAAACCGGCGGCGAAGAAGACCGCCGCCAAAAAGCCTGCGGCCAAGAAAGCGGCTGCAAAGAAACCGGCAGCGAAGAAACCGGCCGCCGCAAAAACTGCGGCGAAAAAGCCTGCCGCCAAGAAAAAGAAAACAGGGGAGGAGACCCCATGACGGTAAAAGTAATCGGCGCCGGGCTGGCCGGGTCCGAAGCGGCCTGGCAGCTGGCCCGGCGGGGCATTTCGGTGGAGCTGATTGAGATGAAGCCGGAGAAAAAGACCCCGGCCCATCACAGTGACGACTTTGCCGAGCTGGTTTGCTCCAACTCTCTCCGGGGCGACCGGCTGGAAAATGCGGTGGGCCTGCTGAAGGAGGAGCTGCGGCGCTGCGGCAGCCTCATCATGGAATGCGCCGAAGCCACCCGGGTGGAAGCGGGAGGCTGCCTGGCGGTGGACCGGCAGGGCTTTTCCCGGATGGTGACCGAGAAAATCCGCAGCCACCCCAACATTACGGTGGTCAGCCGGGAGGTGACCCGGGTGCCGGATGGGCCGGTGATTATCGCCACGGGGCCGCTGACCTCCGACACCCTGTCTCAGGCCATCGGCGACTATTTCGGCACGGATTACCTCCGCTTTTTCGATGCGGCGGCACCGCTGGTGACGGCGGAATCCGTGGACGAAAACGAAAGCTGGTGGCAGTCCCGGTATGACCGGGGAACTCCGGATTATGTCAACTGCGCCATGGACCGGGAGCAGTATGAAGCCTTTGTCCGGGAACTGGTTGCGGCGGAAGAAGCGCCGGTCCATGGCTTTGAGGACAAAAACGTTTTTGAGGGCTGTATGCCGGTGGAAGTCATGGCCCGGCGGGGCATGGAGACGCTGCGTTTTGGCCCCATGAAGCCGGTGGGCCTGACGGACCCGAAAACCGGGAAGGAGCCTTACGCCGTGGTTCAGCTGCGGCAGGACAACGCGGCAAAAAGCATCTATAATCTGGTAGGTTTTCAGACGCACCTGAAATTCGGCGAGCAGAAGCGGGTGTTTTCCATGATTCCCGCCCTGAAAAATGCGGAATTCGTCCGTTACGGGGTGATGCACCAGAATACCTTCCTTCAGTCGCCCAGACTGCTGGACCGGTACTATGCCGACCGGCGCAATCCGCTGGTGGCCTTCGCCGGGCAGATGACCGGCGTGGAGGGGTATGTGGAATCGGCAGCCTCTGGGTATCTGGCGGCGGTGGCCATGGCGGCCAAGGTGCAGGGCAGGCCCCTGCCGGACTACCCCCAGACCACAGCCATCGGGGCGCTGGGACTGTATATCAGCGACGAGCGGGTGGAGCACTTCCAGCCGATGAACATCAATTTCAGCATTATCGCGCCGCTGGCGCAGCGGATTCGGAAAAAAAACGAAAAAAATCTTGCGCTGGCGCAGCGGTCCCTGGCGGTGATCGACGCGCTGATGGCGCAGGAACGCGGAATAGAAAGAGGTGCGGATCTTGAAGATCATTCTTGACGCCATGGGCGGCGACAATGCCCCGGAAGCGGCGGTATTGGGCGCCATTGACGCGGCGAAAAACGACGGAACCCAGATTACGCTGGTGGGCCGGGGCGAAGCGATTCTCGGTGTCATGCGGAGCCACGGCATTGAGGACCTGCCGGCGGGGGTGGAGATAGCCAACGCCGACGACGTGGTGGAGATGCACGACGACCCGGCGGCCATTGTCCACAAGCGGAAGACGTCCTCCATGGTGGTGGGCCTGAAAATGCTGGCCGACGGACAGGGCGATGCCTTTATTTCTGCCGGCAGCACCGGGGCGCTGCTGTCCGGCGCCACGCTGCTGGTGAAGCGGGTGAAGGGCATCCGGCGGGCGGCCATGGGACCGGCCATGCCCAATAAGGCCGACGGGAAAACGGTGATTGTGGACTGCGGCGCCAACGCTGAGTGTACGCCGGAGTTTCTGCTTCAGTTCGGCCTGGTGGGTTCGCTTTATTCCAAGACCTTCTTCGGCGTGGCAAGCCCGAAGGTGGGCCTGCTGAACATCGGCACGGAGGACACCAAGGGCACCCAATTGCAGAAGGACGCCTATGTGCTGCTGAAAAAGGCAGGCGAGCAGGGAATCCTGAATTTTGTGGGCAATGTGGAAGCCCGGGACGTGCCGCTGGGCGCCGTGGACGTGGTGGTGTGCGACGGATTTTCCGGCAACGTGCTGCTCAAGTCCATCGAAGGCACCGCCATGTTTATGGGCAGCCTGATGAAGCGGATGTTCAAAAAAAATCTGCTGACCAAGCTGGGGGCGCTTTGCTGTATGTCCGGCATCAAGAGCCTGAGTAAAATGCTGGACTACCGGGAGGTGGGCGGCACCCAGTTTCTCGGCATCCGCAAGCCGGTCATCAAGGCCCACGGCTCTTCCGATGCGCTGGCCTTCCGCAGCGCCATCCGGCAGGCGGTGGAGGCCGTGAACCGAGATTTTACCCCGGAACTGGAGCGCGGCTTGCAGCTTTTGGCGGAAAAGGAGACGGAGCCTCATGATTAAGGATTTGGAAACGGCCATCGGCTATCGGTTTCACAACATTTCTCTGCTGCAGAATGCGCTGACCCATTCGTCCTACGCCAACGAGCGCTGGCACAACAGCCTGGCCAGCAACGAGCGGCTGGAATTTCTGGGCGACTCCATTCTGGGCATGGTGGTGGCGGATTATCTGTACCGCAATTTCCCGGATCGCCCGGAAGGGGAGCTGACCCGGATGCGGGCGGACATGGTCTGCGAAAAGACGCTGGCCGGGGTAGCCAACCGGGTGGAGCTGGGGCACCACCTGATGCTGGGCAACGGCGAGGAGCAGGGCGGCGGCCGGACCCGGGAATCGATTCTGGCCGACGCGGTGGAATCGGTGCTGGCGGCCAGCTATCTGGACGGCGGGCTGGACGCGGCCCGGTCCATCATCCAGCGGTTCATCCTCTGCGATGTGCCGGTGGTGAAGCTCCACAACGTGGACTATAAAACCACGCTGCAGGAGCAGGTTCAGCAGAAAAAGAATCAGGTGCTGAGCTATCACCTGATCGGCGAGTCCGGTCCGGACCACGACAAGCACTTTTCCGTGGAGGTCTGCCTCAACGGGAAAAAGGTGGGCGAGGGTACCGGAAGCAGCAAGAAACGGGCCGAACAGGCGGCGGCCCAGGCAGCGCTGGAGGCGCTGTTTCCCAAGGCATAATCCATCGGCGGCGGACAGATGAAGTCTGCCGCCGGATTTTATAAAAAATTGAGAAATTCTTAATGGAATCGACACAGATTTTGGAAGGAGAAGGGGTTGAAAAACGGCGAAAAACCGGATATAATAATCAAACCACACCGCGGTGCCGGTAATTTGGAATGCAGGAGTGTACGGATTTGATGCAGACGATCCAGAAGCAGAAGCCCGCGGCGTCGGAGCCGGACTTTGTGATGCCGCCGCGCAGCATTGCCTATGCGGTTTGCAAGCGGATTTTTGATATTGTGATGTCTTTGCTGGCGCTGATTGTTCTCAGTCCGGTTTTTTTGGCCGTTGCCATTGCCATCAAGGCGGAGGACGGCGGCAAGGTGATTTATGCCTCCACCCGCCTGACGAAAAACGGCAAGCCCTTCACCATGTATAAGTTCCGCTCCATGTGCGTGGATGCGGAGAACAAGCTGGACAGCCTGATGGACCGCAACGAAATGGTCGGCCCGGCGTTCAAAATCGAGGAGGACCCCCGGATCACGAAGGTGGGCCGCTTCATCCGGCACACCAGCCTCGACGAGCTGCCCCAGCTGGTGAACATTCTCAGGGGGGATATGTCGATCATCGGTCCCCGGCCGCCGCTGCCCCGGGAGGTTGCCCAGTATACACCCTACCAGATGCACCGGCTGGACGTGAAAACGGGTCTGGCCTGCTACCACGAGTGCGAAGGCCGCAGCGACTGCCACGATTTCAACAAATGGGTGGAGTCGGATCTGCGCTACATCCGGGAGCGGGGCATCCGCACGGATTTGAAAATCATCTTCATGACCATTCGTGTGGTGCTGACGGGAAAAGGTGCCATGTAACGAAAAAATCAAAAACCGGCAAGCTTCCGCAGAAGCTTGCCGGTTTTTTGGCGGAGAGAGTGGGATTCGAACCCACGGTGGGTTGCCCCATCACCAGTTTTCAAGACTGGCTCCTTAAACCGCTCGGACATCTCTCCATAGACGAAACAAATGATACCATTTCCGGGGTAAAAAGTCAAGGCGGGCGGCGGGATTTCCTTGACAATCCGGCGGCGCTGTGGTATCGTAGCGAAAAAAGAAAGAAGGAATCCCCATGGTCCTGAATGAAGAAAGCATCCGGCTCAAGGACGGCCGGACGGCCGTGCTGAAAAGCCCGACGGAGGCGGACGCGGCGGAGCTGGTGGCGTATCTGAAGCAATCCGCCGGAGAAACGGATTTTCTGATGGCCTATCCCGAGGAGCGGAACCAGACGGCGGCGCAGGAGGCGGAATTTCTGCGGAAAACAGCCCTGTCGCCGGACAGCGCCATGCTGCTGTGCCGGGTGGAGGGGAAGGTGGCGGGCACCTGCCAGATTATCTTCTCGTCCCGGCTGAAAATCCGGCACCGGGCCACGGTGGCGGTGGGCATTCTGAAGGAATACTGGCGCCTGGGCATCGGCACCGCCATGTTCCGGGCGCTGACGGCAGCCGCCCGGGAGCGGGGCGTGACCCAGATGGAGTTGGACGTGATGGAGGGCAACGAGCGGGCCATGGCCCTCTACGAAAAGGTGGGCTTCCGCCCGGTTGCGGAGATTCCCAACGCCTTTCACCTGAAGGACGGTACCGTCCGCAAGGAAATTCATATGATTCTGTCGCTTTGAGACGAAAACAATGGCGCTGCACGATGGTGCAGCGCTTTTTTGTAGAAAGAAAACCACCGGCAGTGTCGGTGGTTTTCTTTCTACAAAAAGACGGCCCAACCGGGATTTCCCGGTTGGGCCGTCCTATGGTTTGTTATTTCGCGGGGGTGAAGCTGTCCTTCAGGCCGACGGAGCGGTTGAAAACCAGATGCTCCGGAGAAGAATCCTTGCTGTCGGGGCAGAAGTAGCCCAGACGCATGAACTGGAAGGAGGCGGGGGCCTTGGCGTCCTTCAGGCTGGCTTCCACCTTGCAGCCCGTGAGCACCTCCAGCGAATTGGGGTTCAGGCAGGCCAGGAAGTCCTTTCCGGCGGCGTCGGGATCGGGATCGTCAAAGAGGTTGGAATACTGCCGGACCTCGGCGTCGCAGCAGTTGTTGGCGTCCACCCAGTGGATGGTGCTCTTGATCTTCCGGCCGTCGGCAGGATCGCCGCCCTGGGAGTCCGGGTCGTACTCGCAGAGCACCTCGGTGACGTTGCCGCTTTCGTCCTTGACGCAGCCGGTGCACTTGACCACATAGGCGCCCTTGAGTCGGACCTCGTTGCCGGGGTAGAGCCGGAAGAACTTGCCGACCTTCTGCTCCATGAAGTCGTCGGCCTCAATCCACAGATCCCGGGAGAAGGTCACGTCACGGCTGCCTGCGGTTTCGTCCACCGGGTTATTCTCCACCCGGAAGGTCTCGCTCTGCCCGGCGGGATAGTTGGTCACCGTGAGCTTGACGGGTTTCACAACGGCCATGACCCGGGTGGCGGTTTCGTTCAGATCCTCCCGGAGGCAGTGCTCCAGGAAGGCGTACTCGATGGTGTTGGGGGACTTGGCCACGCCCACCCGGTCACAGAAGGTGCGGATGGACTTGGGGGTGTAGCCCCGGCGGCGCAGGCCGCAGAGGGTGGGCATCCGGGGATCGTCCCAGCCGGAGACCCGGCCTTCTTCCACCAGCTGGCGGAGCTTCCGCTTGGACAGGACGGTGTGGTCGATGCCCAGCCGGGCAAACTCAATCTGCCGGGGATGGTTCGGCACGGAGACATGCTCCACCACCCAGTTGTACAGCGGCCGGTGATTCTCAAACTCCAGCGAGCAGAGGCTGTGGGTGATGCCCTCCAGCGCGTCCTGAATGGGGTGGGCAAAGTCGTACATGGGATAGATGCACCACTTGTCGCCCTGACGGTGATGGTGCATATGGCGGATCCGGTAGATCACCGGGTCACGCATATTGAAGTTGCCGGATTCCAGGTCGATTTTGGCCCGGAGGGTATAGCGGTTATCCGAGAATTCCCCGGCCCGCATCCGGCGGAACAGGTCCAGATTCTCCTCGATGGGCCGATCCCGATAGGGAGAGATGGCGGGGTGGGTCAGATCGCCCCGGTATTCCTTGAACTGCTCGGGGGTTAGCTCGCAGACGTAGGCCAGACCCTTCTGAATCAGCTCCTCGGCGTAGCCGTAGGTCTTTTCAAAGTAATCGGAGCCGTAGTAGAACCGGTCGCCCCAGTCAAAGCCCAGCCAGTGGATGTCCTGCTGGATGGCCTCAACGAACTCGGTGTCTTCCTTGGTGGGGTTGGTGTCGTCCATCCGGAGGTTGCACAGGCCGCCGAATTTTTCCGCGGTGCCGAAGTCGATAATCAGCGCCTTGCAGTGGCCGATATGCAGATAGCCGTTAGGCTCCGGCGGGAAACGGGTATGGACCGTCTTGCCTTCGAATTGGCCGCCGGGGGCGATGTCTTCTTCGATGAAGGCGTGGATAAAGTTTTTGCTTTCGCTGATCTCAGCCATTTCCAAAACTCCCTCTCTCAAGCTGTATTATAATTGCTCATTATAACCGATCCTGCGGCGGTTTGCAACAAAAAATCGCGTCTTCGGCGGGAAAATACGGAAGGTTTTGATCGGGTGGCTTCCAAATGTGAATTTTGAAAAAACAATTCCGATTTTCACGAAAATACAGTTGTCAATTTGGCTGAGTTATTATAAAATAGGTAAGGATATGTGAGGAGGATGATTTATGAGCGAAGTCAAATACAGACGCATTCTGCTGAAGGTCAGCGGGGAAGCCCTGGCCGGCGAGCAGCATCGCGGTCTTGATTTTACGGTGATTCACCAGGTATGCCAGGCCATTCACCGCTGCACCGAGATGGGCGTGCAGGTGGGCCTGGTCATCGGCGGCGGCAACTTCTGGCGGGGCGTGAAGGACGGCGCGGATAAAATGCAGCGGTCCCACGCCGATTCCATGGGGATGCTGGCCACGGTGATGAACAGCCTGGCAGTGGCCGACGCGCTGGAGGCCAGCGGCGTTCCCGCCCGGGTGCTGACGGCGGTGGAAATGCCCAAGTTTGCCGAGTACTTCACCCGGGATCTGGCAGACCGGTACTTAAACGAGGGAACAGTGGTCATTTTCGGCTGCGGCACCGGCAACCCCTATTTCTCCACGGACACCGGCGCAGTGCTGCGCGGCGTGGAAATCGAGGCAGACGCCATCCTGATGGCCAAGAATGTGGACGGCATTTATTCCGCCGATCCCAACACGGACCCCACGGCGGTGAAATTCGACAGCCTGACCTATGACGAGGTTCTGGCCCGGCATCTCAAGGCTACGGATACCACGGCCATGACGCTGGCCATGGACAACCATATGACGCTGGTGTGCTTTGCCCTGAAGGATCCCGAAAATATTATCCGCGTGGTATGCGGCGAAAAAATCGGTACAATTGTTAAGGAGGACGAATAAATGAGCGTGGATTTCAAGGAATTCGCAAGAAAGATGGACAAGACGCTGGAGGTGCTGTCCGAGAATTTTGACGCGGTGCGGGCCGGCCGGGCCAATGCCAAGGTTCTGGACCGGATCAGCGTGGAATACTATGGACAGGAGACGCCCCTCAACGGCGTGGCCACCATTTCCTCCCCGGACGCCCGGACGCTGGTGATTCAGCCCTGGGACGGCAAGCTGCTCAAGGACATTCAGAAGGCCATCCAGACCTCCGATCTGGGCATCAATCCCCAGAACGACGGCCGGGTGATCCGGCTGGTGTTCCCCCAGCTCACCGAGGAGCGCCGGAAGGAGCTGAGCAAGCAGGTCAAGAAGTACGCCGAGGAAGGCAAGGTTGCCCTGCGGAACGTCCGCCGCGACGGTATGGACTACATCAAGGACCTGAAAAAGAAGTCCGAGCTGACCGAGGACGACCAGAAAAAAGCGGAGAAGGACCTGCAGGATATGCTGGATAAGTACATCAAAAAGGTGGATGCCGCTCTGGCTGCGAAGGAAAAGGAACTGATGGCAATCTGATGCCGGACCAGCCTGCCGTTTCGGGAAACCGGAATGGCAGGCTGATGATTTTAGAGAATGGAGGTGCATTTTTTGGCACTTTCTGAAAAACTGGACCCGCCGCAGCACATTGCCATCATCATGGACGGCAACGGCCGCTGGGCCAAACAGCGGGGCCTGCCCCGGACGGCGGGGCACAAGGCCGGGGCGGAGACCTTCCGCCGGATTGCCAACTACTGCCGGACGCTGGGCGTGCGGTATCTGACGGTGTATGCCTTCTCCACCGAGAACTGGAAGCGCTCGGCTGACGAAATTTCCGGCATTATGGTGCTGCTGAAGCGGTACCTGGAGGAGGCCATCCGGGATATGGAGAAAAACCATGTCCGGTTTTGCTTTTTCGGGGACCTGAGCGCCCTGAGTCCCGGATTGCGGAAGCTGTGCGAGGACGCCATGTCCCGCTCGGCGGAGTACCACGAGGTGCAGGTGAATTTCTGCCTGAATTACGGCGGCCGGGATGAGATCGTCCGGGCGGCCCGCGCCTTTGCCCGGCAGGTGGCCGACGGGGAGCGGAAGCCGGAGGACCTGACGGAGGGGCTGTTTTCCACCTATCTGGATTCGGCGGGAGTACCGGATCCGGAACTGATTATCCGCCCGTCGGGGGAGGAACGGATCAGCAATTTCCTGCTGTGGCAGTGCGCCTATGCGGAGTTGGTCTTTATGAACGTCCTGTGGCCGGACTTTACGCCGACGGATCTGGACGAAGCCATTTCGGAATATCACCGGCGCAACCGCCGGTTTGGGGGAGCTTGACCATGAAAAAGCGCATTTTGTCCGCCGTGATTCTGCTTCCACTGCTGCTGGCGATTCTGCTGGCGGCGCCGAAGCTCTGCACGGCCATTCTGTTCGGCGCAATGGCCGCTATTGCCGCCTATGAGCTGCTGCACACCGCCGGGCTGGCGAAAAATAGCCGGATGGTGATTTATTCCATGATTTCCGCCTTTCTGGTGTCGCTGTGGAGCTATTTCGGCTGTTCCCATAAGTTGGCGCTGGTGGGGATTCTGGTGCTGATCGCCGCGCTGTTCGGCGAAATGCTGGCGGCCCATGCGAAAATCGCCTTCCAGCAGGCGGCCTGCTGCCTGGCGGCCGGGCTGCTGCTGCCGTACCTGCTGACCAGTCTGGTGCGGATTGACGTGCTGCCCTCCGGGCGGCATCTGATTCTGATTCCCTTTGTGCTGGCCATGATGTCCGACACCGGCGCCTATTTCGTGGGCCGGGCCTGCGGACGGCACAAGCTGGCGCCGGTCGTCAGCCCCCACAAGACCGTGGAGGGCGCCGTGGGCGGCGTGGTTTTCGCGGTGCTGGGCATGATGATTTATTGCCTGGTGCTGCAAAAGGTGTTCGGCTTCCGGGTCTTCTACGGCTGGGGCGTTCTGTACGGCGTGCTGGGCGCGCTGGCGGGGATGATGGGGGATCTGAGCTTCTCCGTCATCAAGCGCCAGAACGGCATCAAGGACTACGGCAATCTGATTCCCGGCCACGGCGGCATTCTGGATCGGTTCGACTCCATGATGCTGGTGGGGCCGCTGACGGAGGCACTGCTGCTTCTGATTCCGGTGGCGGTGTAAGCGTATGGTACAATCGGTTAGTATTCTGGGCGCCACCGGCTCCATCGGCCGGCAGACGCTGGATGTGATTTCTCATCTCCCGATCCGGGTGGCGGCGCTGACTGCCGGATCCGACGCGGTGCGGCTGGCGGAGCAGTGCCGGACTTTCCGGCCGGAGCTGGCGGTGCTGGCCACCCGGGAGGGGGCACAGCAGCTGCGGGAGATGATTGCCGACCTGCCCACCCGGGTGGCCTGGGGGGAGGAAGGACTGCTGGAGGCGGCCACCATGCCCCAGGCGGACTGCGTGGTGACGGCGGTGGTCGGGATGATCGGCCTGAAGCCGACGCTGGCCGCCATCCGGGCCGGAAAACGGATCGGCCTTGCCAACAAGGAGACGCTGGTCTGCGCCGGGGAACTGGTGATGAACGAGGCGATGCACTGGGGCGCGGAAATCGTGCCGGTGGACTCGGAGCATTCGGCCATTTTCCAGTGCCTGATGGGCTGCGCCGACCGGGGGGAGATCCGTAAGCTGATTCTGACCTGCTCCGGCGGCCCCTTCTGGGGCAAAAGCAGGGAGGAGCTGCGCGGCGTCACCAAAGCGGACGCGCTGCAGCACCCCAACTGGAAGATGGGGCCGAAAATCACGGTGGACTGCGCCACCCTGATGAATAAGGGACTGGAAATCATCGAGGCCATGCGGCTGTACCGCCTGCCGCTGTCCAAGGTGGAGGCGGTGATTCATCGGCAGAGCATCGTCCACAGTCTGGTGGAATTGACCGACGGAGCCGTCATGGCCCAGCTGGGCATGCCGGATATGCGGCTGCCGATTCAGCTGGCCCTGACCTATCCCAACCGGCTGCCCAGCCCGGTGGAGCCGCTGGATCTGACGACCTGCGGCCCGCTGAGCTTCAGCAAGCCGGATATGGAGGCGTTTCCCTGCCTGAAGCTGGCCCGGCAGTGCGCCGAAGCCGGCGGGACGGTCTGCGCGGCCATGAACGGCGCCAACGAAGAGGCGGTGGCCCTGTTTTTGCAGGACAAAATCGGCTTTTACGACATTTATGATCTGGTGGCCCGGGCGGTGGACGAAGCAGTCCCCGGTTCCGGGACGGATCTGGAGCAGATTCTCGATGCGGACCGGGCAGCCCGGCGGCTGGTCCGGGAAATCCGGGGCCTCTGACCCCAAAGGAGCTTTATGAGTATTGTTTTTGCAATTCTGCTGTTCAGTTTTCTGGTGTTTATCCATGAATTGGGCCATTTTCTGGTGGCAAAGCTGTCCGGCGTGCAGGTCAACGAGTTTGCCATCTTCATGGGGCCTGCCATCTTCAAAAAGCAGGTGGGCGAGACGCTGTATTCCATCCGCTGCATCCCCATCGGCGGCTACTGCGCCATGGAGGGCGAGGATGAGGACACGGAAAGTCCCCGTTCCTTTCAGAAGGCGGCCTGGTGGAAGCGGCTGCTGATTCTGGTGGCCGGTGCCGCCATGAATTTCCTGACGGGACTGCTGCTGCTGGCCATCGTGTTTGCCCCGGCCAGACAGCTGGCCACGCCGGTGATCGATTCCTTTGAGGCGGGCTGCACCCTGAACGGGGACGGTGGTCTGCAGGAGGGGGACCGGATCTGGAAGGTGGACGGGGAGCGGATTTATGTCCAGTCCGACTTTGCCATGATCCTGAACCTGAACGGCGGCGAAACCCACGACCTGGTGGTGATCCGGGACGGGGTCAAGGTGGAACTGAAGGACTTCCGGATGGAAAAGCACACCTTTGCCAACGAGGACGGCACGTCCTCCGAGCGCTACGGTATGTCCTTTACGGTGGAAAATGCCACCTTCGGCAGGAAGCTGGCCTATGTCTGGAATTCCGCCCGGGATACGGTCCGGACGGTGCGGCTGAGCCTGCAGATGCTGCTGACCGGCAAGGCGGGGCTGAAGGATATGTCCGGCCCGGTGGGCATCGTGCAGATGATGTCCCAGACGGCCGATGCGGCGGCGTCCCGGCTGGATGCACTGTATGATCTGCTGTATTTCGGCGCGTTTATCGCCATCAATCTGGCGGTGATGAACCTGCTGCCCCTGCCGGCGTTGGACGGCGGCCGGGTGGTGGCGCTGCTGCTGACCACGGCGGTGGAAGCCGTGACCCGGAAGAAGATCAACCCCAAATATGAAGGATATCTCCACGGCGTCGGCATGGTGCTGCTGCTGATTCTGATGGCCGTGATTATGTGTAAGGATATTTTCGCCATTTTCAAGAGGTAAGAAAGTAATGACAAGACAGATTACAGTCGGAAACGTGAAAATCGGCGGCGGCGCGCCGGTGGTGATCCAGTCCATGCTGAATACGAAAACCACCGATGTGGCCGGCAGTCTGGAGCAGCTCCGCCGTCTGAAGGCGGCGGGATGCCAGATTGCCCGGCTGGCGGTGCCCAATCGGGAGGCCGCCCGGGGCTTTGCGGAGATCTGCCGGGAAAGTCCGCTGCCGCTGGTGGCCGATATTCACTTCGACTATCAGCTGGCCATTGCGGCGGCGGAGGGCGGCGCGGCCAAGATCCGGATCAACCCCGGCAACATCGGCGGGGAGGACCGGGTAAAGGCTGTGGTGGACGTGTGCAGGGACCGGCACATCCCCATCCGCATCGGCGTTAACGGCGGCAGTCTGGACAAGAAGCTGCTGGAGAAATACGGCCATCCCACGGCGGAAGCGCTGGTGGAAAGCGCCTTTTCCCATCTGGAGCTGCTGGAAAAATTCGGGTTTTACGACACCTGCGTGTCCATGAAATCCTCCGCGGTGCCCACCATGGTGGCGGCGGCCCGGCTGTTCCGGAGCCGGTGCGACTATCCGCTGCACATCGGCGTGACGGAAACCGGCCCGGTGCATATGGGCATGATCAAGTCGGCCATGGGCATCGGGGCGCTGCTTCTGGACGGCATCGGCGATACCATCCGGGTCAGCCTGACCGACGACCCGGTGCAGGAGGTCTATGCTGCCCGGGATATCCTGAAGGCGGCGGGACTGCGGAAGGACGGCGTCAACCTGATTTCCTGCCCCACCTGCGGCCGGACCAGGATTGACCTGATCGGTCTGGTGAATCAGGTGGATGCGGCGCTGAAGGACTGCCAAAAGCCGCTGACCGTAGCCGTCATGGGCTGCGTGGTCAACGGGCCAGGCGAAGCCCGGGAGGCGGACATCGGCATTGCCGGCGGCGACGGCTGGGGAATGCTGTTCGAGAAGGGTCAGCCGGTGGAAAAGCTGCCCTACGACCAGCTGCTGCCGGCGCTTCTGCGGCGGATTGAAGCCATGTGAGGCGCGTATGGCGGAATCATCCATTTCTTTTTTATCCATGTTCCCGGCCTACGAGCCGCCGGAGCCGCTGCAAAGCTTGCTTGCCCAGGCGGTGATTCTGGACGCGGAAATCGACGCCGAGAGCCGCAGCCTGTCTGTCCGGCTGTTTTCGCCGGACTACCTGCCTATGAACGCCGTGGAGGAGATTGCGGGCGGCATCCGGACGTGCTACGGCCTGCGGTCGCTGGAGCTGCACCCCAGCCATCCGGCGACAGAGCGGGTGAAAATGCAGCCCCAGGAGCTGATGATGCTCTTCGTCCGTGAAAATTCCATGGCCATGGGGACGCTGGCCGGCGCCGGGTGGGACTGGCAGGCGGATACCCTGACGGTGAAGCTCCGGGCCAACGGCAAAAAAATGCTGGAGGAGTGCGTCCCCAAGGTGCAGCAGGCGCTGGCGGAGCGGTTCGGCACACCGGTGACCGTCGTCATCGAGTCCGGCGCGGCGCTGGAGGGACAGGCCCTGTTTGACGCCATGGAGAAAATGCGGGACACCGTCATCGGGGACCTGCCGAAAATGGCGCAGGCCCGGAAGCAGGAAGCACCGACGGCCCCCCAGGAGTCCGAGACGTTCTACGGAAAGCCCTTCCGGGGTAATGCCGTGGCCATGAAGGACCTGACGCTGGATATGGGCAGCGTGATTGTGGAGGGCAAGGTCTTTGCCGTGGACCACAAGGAGCTGAAAAAGCGCAACGCCTGGGTGGTCAATTTTGACATGACCGACAATACCGGCTCCGTCCGCATCAACCGCTTTCTGGAGGCGGGGGAAGCCAAGCCGATTCTGGACCATGTGGACGTGGGCGCGGTGCTGCGGGTCCAGGGCAAACTGATGATCAATCAGTACGACAACGAAATGATCCTCAAGCCCTTCTCCATGATGCCCGGCTCCATGCCCAAGCGGAAGGATACCGCGCCGGGGGAGAAGCGGGTGGAGCTGCACCTGCATACCACCATGAGCAACATGGACGCCCTGACCGATACGGCGGCGGCGGTGAAGCAGGCGGCGGCCTGGGGTCACAAGGCCATTGCCATTACGGACCACGGCGTGGCCCAGTCCTTCCCGGATGCCATGAAGGCGGCGGCCAAGGCCAAGGTTGCCGGGACGGACCAGAACATCAAGATTCTCTACGGCTGCGAAGGATATTATGTCAACGACGTGGACGACCGGATCGTGGTCCACGGCAGCGAGGACATGGCCTTTACCGACGAATTCGTGGCCTTCGACCTGGAAACTACCGGCCTTTCCTCCAAAACCGACCGGATCATTGAAATCGGCGCGGTCCTGATGAAGGACGGCAAGGAGCTGGACCGGTTCCAGACCTTTGTGGACCCGGAACGCCAGCTGGAGCAGAAAATCGTGGATCTGACGGGCATTACCGACGAAATGCTGCGGGGCGCTCCGAAAATCGAGGAAATTCTGCCGGAATTCCTGAAGTTTGTGGGGAACCGGGTGGTGGTGGCCCACAATGCGGATTTTGACACGGGCTTTATCCGGGCGGCCTGCCGCCGTCAGGGGCTTGCCTATACGCTGACCTCGGCGGACACCCTGATTCTCTCCCAGAATCTGATGCCCCATCTGAACAAATTCAAGCTGGACGTGGTATCCAACGCCCTGAGCCTGCCGGACTTCAACCACCACCGGGCGGCGGACGACGCGGTGACCTGCGGCCTGATTATGGACCGGCTGATGAAAAAACTGGAGGAAATGGACATCCACACCCTCCAGACCATCAACCCGGCCATGACCGCCCTCCGGTCCAAGGGCCGGATCGGCGACCGCCATGCCCGGCACATCATTCTGTTTGCCAAAAATCAGGTGGGATTGCGGAATCTGTATCACCTGATTTCCGATTCCAACCTGAAATATTTCAAGCGGGTGCCCCGGATCCCTAAATCCGAGCTGCTGGAGCTGCGGGAGGGGCTGATTATCGGCTCCGCCTGCGAGGCTGGCGAGCTGTTTCAGGCCATTGTGGACCAGAAAAGCGATGACGAACTCAAGCGGATTGCGTCGTTCTACGATTTTCTGGAGATTCAGCCGCTGGCCAACAACCGATTCATGCTGGCCAAGGGCATCGTCAAGGAGGAGGAAGAGCTGCGGGAGTTCAACCGGACCATTGTCCGGCTGGGCGAGGAGCTGGGCAAACCGGTGGTGGCCACCGGCGACGTCCATTTTCTGAACCCGGAGGACGAAATCTTCCGCCATATTCTGCTGGCGACCAAGGGCTTTGAGGACTGCGACCGGGAAAACCCCCTGTATTTCCGGACCACCGACAATATGCTGGAGGAGTTTTCCTATCTCGGCGAGGAAAAGGCCTACGAGGTGGTGGTGAAGAACACCAACCTGATTGCCGATATGTGCGAAACATTGCGGCCCGTGCCCCACAATCTGTTCGCCCCGAAGATCGAAAACTCGGTGGAGGATCTGAAAACGCTGGTGTACAGCAAGCTCCACCGGCTCTACGGCGAAAATCCGCCGGAGCTGATTACCAAGCGGGTGGAGACGGAACTGCACGACATCATCAGCTGCCACTACGACGTGATTTATATGTCGGCCCAGAAGCTGGTGCAGAATTCGCTGGAGCATGGCTATCTGGTCGGCTCCCGCGGCTCCGTCGGTTCGTCCATCGTGGCCTATATGTCCGGCATTACGGAGGTCAATTCCTTTCCGCCCCACTACCGGTGCCCCAATCCGGAATGCAAGTATACCACCTTTGACGTGCCCAAGGGTTACGGCTGCGGCGCGGACCTGCCCGACGCTATTTGCCCCAAGTGCGGCACGAAATTCGACAAGGACGGGTTCAACATCCCCTTTGAAACCTTCCTGGGCTTCGGCGGCGACAAGGTGCCGGATATCGACCTGAACTTCTCCGGCGAATACCAGTCCAAGGCCCATGCCTACTGCGTGGAGATGTTCGGAAAATCCCATGTGTTCCGGGCCGGAACCATCGGCACCGTGGCGGAAAAGACGGCCTACGGCTATGTGAAAAAATACTTGCAGGAGCGGAATCTGACGGCCTCCCGGGCGGAGGAAAACCGGCTGGCGGCGGGATGCGTCGGCGTCCGCCGCACCACAGGCCAGCATCCCGGCGGTCTGGTGGTCATCCCCCAGGAAAACGAGATCTGGGATTTCTGCCCGGTGCAGCATCCGGCGGACGATCCCAATGCTGATCAGATTACCACCCATTTTGAATACCACTCCATGGAGGAAAACCTGCTGAAGCTGGATATGCTGGGCCACGACGACCCCACCATGATCCGGATGATGGAGGATATGACCGGCGTCAACGCCCAGACCATTCCGCTGGACGACAAGAAAACTATGTCGATTTTCACCTCCTCCAAGGTGCTGGGCTATGAGGACGATCCCATTCTCGGCCCCACCGGCGCCGTGGCCATTCCGGAATTCAACACCCGCTTCACCCGGGGCATGCTGATGGACACCATGCCCACCCGGTTTGATACGCTGCTGCGTCTGTCCGGCTTCTCCCACGGCACCGATGTGTGGCTGGGCAACGCCAAGGACCTGATTACCTCCAAAACGGCGACGGTCGATCAGGCCATCGGCTGCCGGGACGACATTATGCTGTATCTGATTTCCTGCGGAATGCCGGAAAAACGGTCCTTCAAGATTATGGAGGCGGTCCGGAAGGGCAGGGGATTGCCCGAGGGCGCAGAGCAGGAGATGATCGACGCCGGCGTGCCGGACTGGTACATTGGTTCCTGCAAGAAAATCAAATACCTGTTCCCCAAGGCCCACGCCGTGGCCTATGTCATGATGGCCTTCCGGATTGCCTGGTTCAAGGTCTATTATCCGCTGGCTTTCTACGCGGCCTATTTCTACCGCCGGAGCCAGAAGGGCGGCTTTGACGCCGTGATGATGACCCAGGGCATGGAAACGGTGAAGGCCAACATTGACGCCATCGAGCACAACGAGGATTCCACCGACAAAGAGGACGACCTGCTGACCACGCTGGAGGTGGCCTACGAATACTACCTCCGGGGCTTTGAATTTCTGCCTATCGACCTGTACAAGAGCCATGCCATCAAGTTTCTGATCGAAGACGGCAAGCTGCTGCCGCCCTTTGTGGCCATTTCCGGCCTGGGCGAAAGCGCGGCCTGGGACCTGATGGAGGGCCGGAAGGGCAAGAGCTTCATTTCCATCGAGGAGGTGGCGGCTGCCTGCCCCAAGGTGTCCAAGACCCACATTCAGATGCTGAAGGACGCCGGGGCGTTCCGGGATCTGCCGGATACCAGCCAGGTCAGCTTCTTCTGAGCGTCCCGGTTGTCAAAGAGAAAAAAGTATGGTATGATACAAACAGAATCGTAAAGGAGACCTTTCCATGCAGCATACGGAAAAACAGTTTCATATTCACTGCGCCGAAGGCGACGTGGGGCGGTATTGCTTCCTGCCTGGCGACCCGGGGCGTTGCGCGGCCATTGCGGCGTACTTTGACAATCCCGTCCATATCGGCATGAACCGGGAGTTCAACGTCTACACCGGCACGCTGCTGGGGGAGAAGGTCACCGTCTGCTCCACCGGCATCGGCGGCCCGTCGGCCTCCATCGCCATGGAGGAGCTGCACAACATCGGCGCGGACACCTTCCTGCGGGTAGGTACCTGCGGCGGCATCGATCTGGATGTCATGCCCGGCGATCTGGTGGTGGCCACCGGCGCGGTGCGTTTTGAGCATACGTCGCTGGAATACGCGCCCATCGAATTTCCGGCGGTGCCGGACTTCGGCGTGACGGCGGCGCTGAAACAAGCCGCCGAGGCGCTGGGCTACCGGGTCCATACCGGCGTGGTCCAGTGCAAGGATTCCTTCTACGGCCAGCACGCGCCGGAAAAGTCGCCGGTTTCCTATGAACTGCTGGAAAAATGGGAATCCTGGCGCCGGTTGGGCGTCAAGGCCAGCGAAATGGAGTCGGCGGCCCTGTTTGTGGTGGCGGCGACGCTGGGCGTCCGCTGCGGCAGCTGCTTCCATGTGGTGTGGAATCAGGAGCGGGAAAAGCGGGGCATGGAAATGCCCATGACCGAGGATACCTCCGGCGCCATCCGCACGGCGGTGGAAGCCATGAAACAGCTGATTCGGCAGGATAAGGGCTGAAAAAGACCGGCGATACGCATTTTGGCGCGTCGCCGGTTTCGTCAAAGGGAAAGGAAAGAGAAATGACACGTTTTTTTGTGACGGCGCAGGAGCTTTGCGCCGATGTGCCGGTGCTCACCGGCGAAAACGCCGCCCATGCCCGGGTGCTGCGGCTGCGGGAGGGCGAGACGGTGGCGCTGTGCGACGGCGCAGGCTGGGAGCGGATCTGCACCGTCCGGCAGATCGGCGACGGAACCCTGACACTTGCGGCAGGGCCACGGCAGCCCAGCGCGTCGGAGCCGGCGGTACAGGTCAGCGTGTATATGGCCTATCCCAAGGGGGATAAGCTGGAGCACGTCATCCAGAAGGCTACGGAGCTGGGGGCTTACGAAATCGTGGCGTTCCCCTCCGGCCGGTGTGTTTCCCGGCCGGACGAAAAAAGCCTGCGGAAAAAGGCCGAGCGGTGGCAGAAAATCGCCGCCGCTGCGGCGGAGCAGTCCGGACGGGGCCGGATTCCGGAGGTGGTGGTGCTCAGCCGTTACGAGGACGCGCTGCGCCGGGGGGCGCAGGCGGCGCTGCCGCTGCTTTTTTACGAAAAAGAGGACGCGGTGACGCTGCACATGGCGCTGGAACAGGGCGGCCTGACCTCCGTCAGCCTGCTGACCGGCCCGGAGGGCGGATTGTCGGAAGAGGAGGTCCTGCAGGCCCGGCAGGCGGGGTTCCGGATCTGCACGCTGGGCAAGCGGATTCTCCGCTGCGAGACGGCACCGCTGTGCGCCCTGTCGGTGGTGATGTATGCCGCCGGGGAATTCTGATTACTTGTGATATTTGCTCCCTGCCTGAATGGCCTCGGCCCGGTAGAGCTGCTCCAGCACCATGATTCGGGCCAGATGATGGGGGAAGGTCATGGGACCCATGGACAGGCGAAAGTCCGCTGCTGCCTTGACCCGGGGAGCCATGCCGAAGGAGGAGCCGATGAGAAAGCAGGCGCTGCTTTTGCCGGACAGCTTCACCTGGCGGAGCTTTTCGGCGAAGGCTTCGCTGCTCAGCTCCTTTCCCTCCGGCGTCAGCACGCAGAACCAGCAGCCCTTGGGCAGGTGGTCCAGAATCTGATCCGCCTCTTTTTCCAGCCCGGCGGCGATTTCCGCGTCGGAGGGACTGTCAGGCAGCCGGTATTCGGGCAGCTCCACCATCCGGAACCGGCAGTAGGCGCCAAGGCGCTTTCGGTATTCCTCCGCGGCGGAGAGATAGAATTTTTCCTTGAGTTTTCCCACGGTGATCAGCGTGATTTCAAACATAGTCTCGCCTCCATGGCAGTATATTACCATGAAACCGGGGAATTTTCAAGAAAAACGAATGACCGGCCGGTTTTCCGGGCAGCCTGACCGTGGGAGGGATGCCTGATGGCAGGAAAAAAGCCGCGGCGGCCGAAGCCGAGTCCCACGGACCCGCAGGGCAGCTACACCGGGGTGCCGATCCATCCGGAGGAGCAGCCGGTGCAGGATGCGGACGATTTATAAGGGGCAAATGGGCAGATGCGTGGTTTTGCCGCGCATCTGCCCATTCTTAAACGGTGCCTTTGTATTTTTTCCGCGTGGCCATGCCGCCGCGGATGTGGCGCTGGGCTTTATTTCGGTCCAGTACGGCCCGGACCTGCTCGTAAAGCAGCCGGTTGCACTGGGGCAGACGTTGGGACAAGTCCTTGTGGACCGTGGATTTGGAAATGCCGAACTTCTGTGCCGTACGCCGGACGGTGGCCCCGGTTTCGATCATGTACACAGCCAATTCGCAGGCGCGCTCCTCCGTGGTTTCAGCCATAAGATCCCCTCCGATGCTGTGTGCTGCTGGAAAATCCTATGTGTCCGGGGGACTGGGTAGAACCGCAGCCGGAAAACTTTTGGAAAAGGGGCAAGAGAAGCTAGCTTTTTTGCGGAAACCTGTTATAATGAACATAGCGACGCTGGAAAGGGGAGATGTGCGTGGAATTCAGCAAACGGACAATACGAAGCATCTTTTTGGGCGTGGCCGGATGTATTCTGCTGTATTGGTTTTTGCACGAGACGGAGCGGGTCAACGCCGTGTTTTCCGCCCTGCGCCGGATTACGGCTCCCTTTGTGGTGGGTGCCGCCATTGCCTTTATCCTCAACGTGCCCATGCGGGGCATCGAGCGGGGACTGAAGGGCATCAAACGGCCTGCACTGCGGCGCTTCTGCGCGATTTTCCTGACCTTTGCGGCCATTGTGCTGGTGCTGGCGCTGGTGTTCACCCTGCTGATTCCCCAGCTGGAAAAGACCATCGGGTCCCTGATCGCGTCTCTGCCCGATTTCTTCCGCCGGACCCGGACGGCCATCGCGGGCCTTCTGGAGGAATACCCGGAGGTCTGGCAGTGGCTGGTGGACAACACCAACATCGAAACGCTGGATATTTCCGTGCTGGCCCAGAAATTCTTCGATATTGTGGGAACCAGCCTGACGACCATCGTCAACAGCACGGTAACGGCCATCGGATCGGTTTCCTCCGCCATTGTGGATGCGCTGATCAGCATTGTTTTCGCCCTGTATTCCCTGGGAAATAAGGAATCGCTGGCCCGCCAGGCCCGGCGGATGCTATATGCCTTCCTGCCGGAGCATGTCTGCGACGAGACGGTGCGGATTCTGCGGATGGCGAACCGGACCTTTTCCAATTTCATTTCCGGCCAGTGCGTGGAGGCGGTGATTCTCGGCTCCATGTTTGCCGTGACCATGTTTATCATGCGGTTGCCCTTTGTGCCGCTGGTCAGCGTCATCGTGGCGGTGACGGCGCTGGTACCCATGGTAGGCGCCTTTGTGGGCTGCTTGGTGGGCGCCCTGTTCATTCTGGTGGAAAGCCCGCTGAAGGCGCTGATTTATATTGTGGTCTTCCAGATTTTGCAGCAGATTGAGAACAACGCCATTTATCCCAAGGTGGTCGGCACGTCCATCGGGCTGCCGGGCATGTGGGTGCTGATGGCGGTGACCGTCGGCGGGCAGCTGGGCGGTGTCGGTGGAATGCTGTTTATGATTCCGTTCACGTCGGTGCTGTACGCGCTGCTGAAGGAGATCACCGTGAAGCGCCTGACGCTGCGGCAAATCGATCCGGAAAAGCTGACCAATCAGCCGCCGGACCTTTCCTCCCGTTTTAAGGAAAAACGGGAAGAGCTTCGCCAGAAGCGTGAAAAAAATGCTGCGGAAACGCAGAATCAGAACCGTCAATGAAAGTCGCCCCGATCCGACAAGCGCGGATCGGGGCGACTTTTATGGGGGGGACTATTCCCGGGTAAATTCGTAGTTTTCGAATTTCAGGCGATCCCCCACGTCGATGCCGAAGGGCAGCAGCGCCAGCGCCACCTGGGACACAATGCCGGTGTCGTCGTAGCGGACGTCGGCGTAGTCGCCGCGGATATCGATGACCGTGCAGTTCATGGCTCCTCCTTAAAAATCCCGCCCCTTCTCAGGGGCGGGATCGTGTTTCCTGGGACCGGAATCAGTCCTTGTACATTTCGACCAGCTTCAGCAGGTGCTCGTAGCGCTCCTTGGCAGCGGCCTCGTTCTGCGCGAACAGGACGGTGGCACGCTCCGGGAACTCCCGGGTCAGACGGCTGTAGCGGGCCTCGTTCATCAGGAACTCCTGATAGCCGCCCTTCGGGGGCTTGGAGTCCAGCGTGAACTTGCCGGTTTCCTTGGAGGGATCGAACCGGAACAGGTTCCAGTAGCCGCACTCGACAGCCTTCTTCATCTCGGCCTGGCAGTTGGTCATGCCGCCCTTGATGGAGTGCATCTCGCAGGGGGCGTAGCCGATGATGAGGGACGGGCCGTTGTAGGCCTCGGCCTCGGTGATGGCCTTGATGGTCTGGGCCGGGTTGGCGCCCATGGCGACCTGCGCGACGTAGATGTAGCCGTAGCTCATTGCAATCTCGGAGAGGCTCTTCTTCTTGGTCTCCTTACCGGCAGCCGCGAACTGAGCG
>CAJLCS010000018.1 GCA_905205195.1 uncultured Eubacteriales bacterium | reverse complement strand
AACGCCGTCATCGGCGGCATGAATCAGGCGCTGTCCGTTTTCGGCCGGGCGGAATCCGCCGCAGGCAATCTGCTGATGGGAGCCGGGCTGAGCGTGCTGGTCTTTTTCCTGCTGCGGGGCGGCTCCGGCCGGATCGGCGCCGCAGCGGAGCTGCTGGTGCCCTTTGCTTCCTGCGCCTATCTGCTGTTCGGCAGTCTGGTGCTGATCGGCCGCGCCGACCGGATTCCCGGTGCGCTGGCCCGGATCGTCACCGGCGCCTTCTGCCCCCGGGCGGTCACCGGCGGCGTGCTGGCCTCAGCCTGGCAGGCTCTCCGGATCGGCGTTTCCCGGGGCGTTTTTACCAACGAAGCCGGAATGGGCACCGCCGCCATCGCCCACGGCAGCGCCGCCGTCCGCCATCCGGCGGAGCAGGGGCTGATGGGCATGATGGAGGTGTTTCTGGACACCGTCGTCATCTGCACCATGACAGCCCTTGTGATTCTTTGCAGCGGCGTTCCCATCCCCTACGGCACCGATCCCGGTATCGCGCTGACCGGTCAGGCCTTTGCTGCCGTTTATGGCAATGCCGCCTCTCCGGTTCTGGCGGCGGCACTGTGCTGCTTTGCCTTTGCCACCGTGCTGGGATGGGGCTACTACGGCGGACGCTGCGCCCAGTATCTGTTCGGGCCGAAGGCATGGCCGGTCTTTACCGCTGTGCAGGCCACCGTCGTCCTGCTGGGCGCCTGCCTGAAAACCGGGCTGATCTGGTCCCTTTCCGAGCTGTTCAACGGCCTGATGGCCATTCCGAATCTGCTTGCGCTGGCCGCCCTCAGCCAGGAGCTGACGCGGCTGACCCGCGATTATCTGCAAAAGAAAGAAACGGCCGGCTGACGCCGACCGGGGAGGTTATACCAATGAACGTATCCATCAATGCCAATCGCTGTGAGCCGTCCCCCATGCGGAAATTCCATCCGCTGGCCCGGGAGGCGGAAAAGCGGGGCAAAACCATTTATCATCTGAATATCGGCCAGCCTGACCTGAAAACGCCGGATAACTTCTACGAAGCCATCCGCAGCTTTAACAGCAAGACGCTGGAATACGAGGCCTCCCCCGGTATGCCCGCCCTGATCGACGCCGTCCGCGGCTACTACCGGCATCTGGGCGTTTCCCTGGACCCGGCCGACGTGCTGATTACCACCGGCGGCAGCGAGGCGCTGCTGCTGACGTGCCTGAGCATTCTGGACCCCTATACGGAGGTCATTATCCCTGAACCCTACTATCCCAACTACACCACCTTTGTCCATGCGGCCGGCGGCGTCATCCGCGCCCTGCCCACCAGCCCGGAGGACGGCTACCGCTATGCCTACCGGGAGCGGATCGAAAGCCTGATTACCAAAAACACCCGGGCCATTCTGATTACCAACCCTGGCAACCCCACCGGCGTAGTGCTGGACGAAGCGGAAATGCGGATGATCGCCGACGTGGCCAAGGAGCGGGATCTGTTCCTGATCTGCGACGAGGTGTACCGGGAATTCTGCTACGACGACAAGTTCGGCGTGCCCACCATGGCCCGCTTTGACGACATTCACGACAATCTGGTCATCGTGGACTCGGTGTCCAAGCGCTTTTCCGCCTGCGGCGCCCGGGTGGGCTGCGTTGTCACCAAAAACAAGGAGCTGCAGCAGGCGCTGCTTAAGTTCTGCCAGTCCCGTCTGTCCGTGGCCACCATCGACCAGTTGGGCGCGGCGGCGCTTTATCAGGTGGACCCGGAATTTTTCCGCCAGTCCAAGGAAGTGTACCGCCGCCGCCGGGATCTGGTGATCCGCGCGCTGCGTCAGATCCCCGGCGTCATGGTGGAAGAGCCCATGGGCGCCTTCTATGTGATGGCCAGCCTGCCGGTGGATGACTCCGACAAGTTCCAGCGCTGGCTGCTGGAGGAATTTGACGATCAGGGAGACACCGTCATGTTCGCCCCCGGGGCCCCCTTCTACGAAACGCCGGGCAAGGGCATCAACGAGGTCCGGATTGCCTACGTCCGCAGCGAGCAGGAGCTGGCCCGGGCCATGGACCTGCTGGCCAAGGGCATCGCCCGATACCGCAGCGAGGTCATGGGCCGCTGAATACACACAAAAGACCGTACCCGCCGGGGACGGTCTTTTTTTGCCCGCTGGCGACAGAATAATTTATTTGTGCAAAAATATAGTTGATTTTGGCTAGTAGATGCGCTATAATAATCTGGTTCATATTGGAAAACAAAGGAGTCGATGATCTTGGTTACCATTTCCGAGCTTTATGACCTGAACCACACGCTGGCCCGTGACTATCTGGCCGGTTATACCTGCCCCTGGGAAGCGCTCAAGGGCATCAAGGATCTGATTTTGTCCCTTGGCCCCACGCTGAGCAAGGAAGAATACACGGAGGTTTCCGAACACGTCTGGGTCCACAAGACCGCCGTGGTGGCCCCCACCGCTTATCTGGGTGCTCCCTGCATCATCGGCGCCCACACCGAGGTGCGCCACTGCGCGTTTATCCGCGGCTCGGCGCTGGTGGGCGAAAACTGCGTGGTGGGCAATTCCGTGGAGCTGAAAAACGTCATTCTGTTTGACAACGTCCAGACACCCCACTATAACTACGTCGGCGACAGCATTCTGGGTTACAAATCCCATATGGGTGCCGGGTCCATTACCTCCAACGTCAAGTCCGACAAGACGCTGGTGGTAATTCACGGCAGCGAGGACTGCCCCACCGGGCTGAAAAAGGTGGGCACCATGCTGGGCGATTTTGTGGAAGTGGGCTGCAACAGCGTCCTCAATCCCGGCACCGTCATCGGGCGGCACTCCAATGTCTATCCCCTCTCCTGCGTCCGGGGCGTCATTCCGGCAAACAGCATCGTGAAAACCGGCGGCATCGTGGTCGCCAAGCGGAAACTTTGAGAAAGGCTGGTACAAACCATGGGTAAATATTTCGGAACCGACGGCTTCCGTGGGGAAGCCAACAGCAATCTGACCGCCGATCACGCCTACAAGGTAGGCCGTTTTCTGGGATGGTACTACAGCGAGAAGAAGCATCTGGCCGGAAATGAGCAGAACGCCAAAGTCGTCATCGGCAAGGACACCCGCCGCTCCAGCTATATGTTCGAGTATGCGCTGGCCGCCGGTCTGACCGCCTCCGGCGCCGACGCCTGTCTGCTCCATGTGACCACCACGCCGTCGGTGGCCTATGTGACCCGGGCCGACGATTTTGACTGCGGCGTCATGATTTCCGCCAGCCACAACCCCTATTACGACAACGGCATCAAGCTGCTCAACGGCAACGGCGAAAAAATGGACGAGGAGACCATCGCGCTGGTGGAGGCCTATCTGGACGGCAAGCTGCACGTCTTTGACCGGGACTGGCCGGAAATTCCCTTCGCCAAGCGGGATCGCATCGGCCGGACGGTGGACTATGTGGCCGGCCGGAACCGGTATGTGGGCTATCTGATCTCGCTGGGGCTGTTCTCCTTCCGCGGCATGAAGGTGGCGCTGGACTGCGCCAACGGCGCCTCCTGGAACATTGCCCGGTGCGTCTTTGAGGCGCTGGGTGCCAAAACCTACGTCATCAACGCAGAGCCGGACGGCGTCAACATCAACGAAAACGCCGGTTCCACCCACATCGACGGGCTGCGTAAGTTCGTAGTGGCCAACGGGCTGGACGTGGGCTTTGCCTACGACGGCGACGCGGACCGGTGCCTGTGCGTGGACGAGGAAGGCAACGTGGTCTCCGGCGACCATATCCTCTACATTCTGGGCTGCTACATGAAAGAGCAGGGCCAGCTGGACAACGACACCGTGGTCACCACCGTCATGTCCAATTTCGGCCTGTACAAGGCCCTCGACAAGCAGGGCATCGGCTACGCCAAGACCGCCGTGGGCGACAAGTACGTCTACGAGTACATGGTGAACCATCATTGCAGCCTGGGCGGCGAGCAGTCCGGCCACATCATCATCTCCAAGTACGCCACCACCGGCGACGGCATTCTCACCAGCCTGAAAATCATGGAGGTCATGCTGGAGAAGAAGAAAAAGCTCAGCGAGCTGTGCCGGGGTCTGACCATTTATCCGCAGGTGCTGAAAAACGTCAAGGTGAAGGACAAGGCCGCCGCCCGGAACGATCCCGTCGTGAAGGCCGCCGTGGAAAAGGTGGCCGAAGCCCTGGGCGACACCGGACGGATTCTGGTCCGGGAGTCCGGCACCGAGCCGGTGATCCGCGTCATGGTGGAAGCCCCCACCCGGGACGAATGTGAAACCTATGTGGACGGCGTCGTAGATGTGATCTGCAATCAGGGCCACGCCCGGATTTAACCGAATACCAATCATAACCACCGGCACTGCCGGTGGTTTTCTTTCTACAAAAAGGAGCCTCCGGCGAAAAACGCCGGAGGCTCCTTTGATCTGATTCAGTTCCAGAGGCAGGACCAGTTCTGCACGAAGTACTCCACACCGGAGTACACCGTCGTCACCACAATCACGCCGATGACAATCCAGTTGAGCACCGGAATGCCGGGCACCGCCATCATGACGCACAGACCCACCATGGTGCTGGCGGTTTTGACCTTGCCGCCCATGCCGGCCGCAATCACACGGCCCTTTCCCACAGCGATCAGCCGCAGGCCCGTCACGGCAAACTCCCGGGTCAGCACCAGCATCAGCGCCCACGCGGGCATCACGCCCCACTGGCAGTACATGGTCATAGCCGAAATCACCAGCAGCTTATCCGCCAGCGGATCCAGAAACTTGCCGAAATCGCTGACCTGATGGCACTTCCGGGCAATCTGCCCGTCCACATAGTCCGTCAGGCTGGCCACCACGAACACTGCCAGCGCCAGCCACATCCACAGGCCGGTCACGCCGCCACTCAGATACATAAATACCATGTAAAGCGGAATCAGCGCCACTCGAATCAGCGTAATTTTGCTTGCCGTTGTCATTTATTCTTCCTCCTCCGCCACAAAACCGGTCAGATCGCCGTCCACGGTACCGTCGATGGTAACCTGCACAAAGGTTCCTTCCGTCAGCGGTTCCTCCGCCCCGATCCAGACCCGGCCGTCAATATCAGGGGAGTCGGCGTAGGTCCGGCCGTAGAACTGTCCGGCCTCCTCGTCGTACCCGTCCACCAGCACCTCCAGCGTTTTGCCGATCAGGCCTGCATTGTATTCGTCCATGATGGCGGACTGAAGCTCCGTCAGCTTTTCCGCCCGCTCCTGGGCCACGGACGTGTCCACATGGTCCATGGCCGCCGCCGGGGTTCCCTCCTCCGGGGAGAAGGCAAAGGCCCCCACCCGCTCCAGCCGCATTTCCTTCAGGAAATCGCAAAGCTCCGCGAATTCGGCTTCGCCCTCCCCGGGCAGGCCGGTAATCAGGCTGGTGCGGAGCACCAGACCGGGAATCCGCTGCCGCAGCCTGACAAACAGTTCCCGCACATACTGGCCGTTGCCCCGCCGGTTCATCTTCCGCAGGATGGTGTCGTTGCAGTGCTGGATGGGAATATCCAGATATTTGACGATCTTCGGCTCGGAGGCGATGGTGTCAATCAGCTCGTCGTCGATCTCGTCAGGGTACAGGTAATGAATCCGGATCCAGTGGAAGCCGTCGATGCTGCACAGCTCCCGCAGCAGTGTGGACAGCAGCCGCTTGTGGCCCGGCAGGTCCGTGCCGTAGCGAGAGGTATCCTGGGCCACCACAATCAGCTCCTTCACGCCGCTGTCGGCCAGCAGCCGGGCTTCGTAAAGCACATCGTCCAGATTCCGGCTGCGGTACCGGCCCCGGAGGGACGGAATGACGCAGTAGGCGCAGCGGTTATCGCAGCCCTCCGCGATTTTGATGTACGCGTAGTGCGCCGGTGTGGTCATGATCCGGCCCACTTCCTCCTCCGGCGCGTCGATGGAGCCGAAGGACGAGACGTTCCGGTCCTCCAGCAGCGCCTCAATGGCCGGGACAATCTCCGTATAGCTGCCGGTGCCGAGAACGCCGTCCACCTCCGGCAGCTCCTCGGTAATCTGGCCGGAATACCGCTGAGAAAGACATCCCGTCACCAGGATCTTGCCCACCAGCCCCTGGGCCTTTAGCTGGGCCGTCCGCAGAATGTAATCGATGGCCTCCGACTTTGCCGAATCGATAAAGCCGCAGGTGTTGATCACCACCACGTCACATCCGGCAATCTCGCCGCTGACCTCATGTCCGGCCTCCCGGACGCGGAACATCATCCGCTCGCAATCCACCTGGTTTTTGGCACATCCCAGGGAAATGAATCCAATTTTCGCCATACTAATCCTCCCGGTCGTCTGTCTCGTCTGCAAGCCGGGCCAGTGCCTTCCGGACGGCACCCCAGCTGTGTCCGCGGCGCAGCAGCGCATCCACCGCCCGCTTTGTGTCCTTGTCTGTCGGCTCCGGCCCCAGCCTGGCCCGGAGAAAGTCCAGAATTTTCTCGTCCTGATCCGGATAATCCGTCAGGGCCTCGTCCCAGTATTCCCGGGGCACCTGTTTTTCGTAAAGGGCCTGCCTGGCCCGGGCCAGACCGTACCCCTTGGCAATGCACCGGGCTACGATCAGCTCCGCCGTTTTCCGGTCGTCCACCAGATTCAGGTCCGACATCCAGTCCACGGCCGCCTTGGCCTGATCGGGGTTTTCCCCTTTCCGCACCAGCCGCTGCTCCAAATCCCGCCGGGAAACGTTGGTGGCGGAAACGATCCGCACCGCCCGCATTTTAGCGGACATCTGCCCGGCGGCGGTCAGAAGGCCGTTCATGGCCGCTTCATCCAGCTCCATACCGGGATACAGGCCGAAGTCCTCCACCGTCTGCCGGTACAGCCGGAGCTTTTCCCCGCTGTCCAGCAGGACGGTATACCGTCCCGCCCGATCCGGCGACGACGACAGGGACTTAATGCTCGTCATCGTCAAAATCGTCGGCGCTTACCGCAACCGGCTTTTCCGCAGGCTTGGCAGGGGCCTGTGCCTGGGGGTTCTGGAGCTTCCAGAGGTTCTCGCGGACCTGAGCCTCCACCTTTTCGGCAATTTCGGGATTGGCCATCAGGTATTCCTTCACGCTGTTGGCGCCCTGGCCGATCCGCTCCTCGCCCATGGAGAACCAGCTGCCGCTCTTCTGAATGATATCCATCTGCACCGCCAGATCCACCAGCTCACTCCACTTGCTGATGCCCTTGCCGTAGAGAATGTCGAAATAGGCCTCCCGGAACGGGGGCGCCACCTTGTTCTTTACCACCTTGACCCGGGTCTTGTTGCCGATGACGTTGCCGCCTTCCTTGATGGTCTCCACCCGGCGCACATCCAGCCGGACGGAGGCGTAGAATTTCAGCGCGTTGCCGCCGGTGGTGGTTTCGGGGTTGCCGTACATGACGCCGATCTTCATACGAAGCTGGTTGATGAAAATCACCACGCAGTTGGTCTTGGAAATGTTGCCGGCCAGCTTCCGCAGCGCCTGGCTCATCAGTCTGGCCTGCAGGCCCACGAAGGTATCGCCCATTTCGCCTTCAATTTCCTGCTTGGGCACCAGCGCAGCCACGGAGTCCACGACCACCACGTCCACAGCGCCGGAGCGCACCAGCGCGTCGGTGATATCCAGTGCCTGCTCGCCGGTGTCGGGCTGGGAAACCAGCATATTCTCCGTATCCACGCCCAGCGCCGCCGCGTACACCGGGTCCAGCGCGTGCTCCGCGTCCACGAAGGCCACTTCGCCGCCCCGCTTCTGGGCTTCCGCCAGAATATGCAGCGCCAGCGTGGTTTTACCGGAGGATTCGGGGCCGTAGATCTCGATGATCCGCCCCTTGGGGACGCCGCCAATGCCCAGCGCCGCATCCAGCGCCAGCGAGCCGGTAGGAATGGCGTCCACATTCAGCTCCGGCCGGTCGCCGAGGCGCATGACGGTGCCCTTGCCGTAGTTCTTTTCAATCTGGGCCAGTGCCGTCTGGAGGGCTTTCTTTTTGTCCGCCGCAGGGGACGGCGCCTCGTATGTTGTCTTTTTCGTGGCCATAATCAATCTTCCTTCCTGCCGAAGCGGGCCAGAACCGCCCGCTCCCGGTCTTGATAATCTTTTTTACGCTCCAGAATCTCGCCGCCGACATCCGTCAGAATGCCGCACACCGCGTCGCCCTGCCCCATACCGAATTCCAGACAGAGCAGGCCGCCTGGCTTCAGCGCCGGAACGAAATTTTTAGCAATGGACCGGTAAAAATCCAGTCCGTCCTCGCCGCCGTACAGCGCCATGCGCGGCTCATAGGCCTTCACGCTCCGGGGCAGCTGCTCCATTTCTGCGCCGGTGACATAGGGCGGGTTGGAGACAATCATGTCGAATTTTCCGAGAAACGGCGCCGCCGGTTTCATGGCATCCGCCTGCACGCAGGAAACCCGGCCGGAGAGATTGCAGGCCGAGGCGTTCTTCTTTGCCACCGCCAGCGCCTCCCGGGACAGGTCCGCCAGCGTCACCCGGGCGTCCTTCACCCGACTGGCAATGGCAAGGCCGATGCAGCCGGAGCCGGTGCACAGGTCCAGGATCCGGGGATCCTGATCCAGAAACAGCGCCTGATGAATGGCCAGCTCCGTCACGGCGCAGGTATCGTCCCGGGGAATCAGCACACTGGGACTGACCTGCAGCGTCATGCCGTAAAAGTCCCATTCCCCCAGCACATAGGCCAGCGGCTCGTCCTTCAGCAGGCGCTCCACCGCGTCATCCATCTGGTGGGTCAGCCGGTCGTTCATATACCGGCCCGGATCGGCGAGAATTTCCTCCTGGGTCAGGCCCGAAAACCGGCACAGAAGATTACGCGCCATCATCCCGGCGGTCTGGGCGTCCTCATGGGCCAGCAGCGCCCGCCGGGCGTCCAGATAAAGCTGTGACAGTGTTTTTACCAACGGTCCGTCCCCGCTTTCTCCGGCAGAACCGCTTCCAGCGCCGCAATGCCCACTTCCATCATGCCGTCGTCCGGTTCCCGGGTGGTGAAGTGCTGGAACCACATACCGGGGGCCGTGAGAATCCGGGTCAGCCGGTTGTCATGGCGCCCCACCCAGCGGTTGACCTCGTAGCTGACGGAAACGGTCAGCGGAATCAGCATCAGCTTGAACAGGATCATAATCAGCCGGTACAGCAACGTGCCCCGCATGGCCGCCAGCGGCGGAATCAGCGCCAGCAGCACCGTGGAGGCCACGGAAAAAATCAGAATCGACAGCACCAGTACCACCAGCAGAAAGCTGGTGCCGCAGCGAGGATGGAGCCGGGTCTGGGCCCGGACGTTTTCCACCGTCAGCGGCAGCCCCGCCTCATAGCAGCGGATGGTTTTGTGCTCGGCGCCGTGGTAGGAAAAAACGCGCCGCATTTCCTTCATGCCGGAAATGGCCGCCATATAGACAAGAAAAATCAGAATCCGCACCAGGCCCTCAATCAGATTCAGGGCAAAGGTGCTTTTGACGAACCCGTCAAACAGGCCGCCGATGACCATAGGCAGCAGGAAAAACAGGCCGATCATCATGACCATGGCAAACACCACCGCCAGCGGCACCATCACCTTCTGATAGCCGTCCTCCCCCAGCTTCTTTTCCAGCCAGAGGTCAAATTTGGAGGGCTGCCCGTTGTTGTCGTCGGCATCCTCCGGTGCCAGCTCTGCCGATCGCATCAGGGCCTTCACGCCCACGATCTGGGCGTCGAAGAAATTCACAACGCCGCGAATCAGCGGGAGCTTTTTGGGGGACCCCTCCGGCGGGAGGTTCCGGGGCGTAGTCTCCACGTCCAGGCTGCCGTCGCTCCGGCGGACCACCACGGCGTCCTTTTCCGGCCCCCGCATCATGATGCCCTCAATCAGGGCCTGACCGCCGATCATGGTTTTGAACTTTTCCGTTTGTTTCTGTTCCATGCTAGTCCTTTCTTACTGCGCCGCCGGAATGGAAACGGTCACCAAGGTACCGCCGCCCGGCGCGTTTTCCAGCGTCAGCGTGCCGCCGTGCATCTCCACGATTTCGTCGCAGACGGCCAGACCGATGCCGGTTCCCCGGGCCTTGGAGCTTCCCTTGTAGAATTTCTTCTTCACAAGGGGGATTTCATCCTCCGGAATGCCGGGGCCGTAATCCCGGATCCGCACCACCACGTTGCCGGTGTCCGGCTCATGGTGGATCGAGGCCTCAATGCGCTTTCCTTCGCCGCCATGCTTGGCGGCATTATCCAGAATGTTCAGGAAAACCTGCCGCAGCCGCTTGGGATCGCAGGAAATCTCCGGAATTTCTTCATCATTGTCCAGATATTCCAGATCGATGCCCTCCTGGGTCAGTCGGCTGCTGTACATATACACCGTGTCCTCAAACTCGGCGCGGATGTCGGTGGTTTCCATGCTCAGCGTCATCCGCCCGTCCTGAAGCCGGGTGAAATCCAGCAGCTCCACCACCATTTCCGTCAGCCGCTTGGCCTCCCGGGAGATGATCCGCATTCCCCGACGGGTCTCGCTGTCCAGCGTATCACCGCTGAGCAGCGTCTCACTCCAGCCGTTGATGGCCGTCAGCGGTGTGCGGAGTTCGTGAGACAGGGAGGAAATGAACTCCGTCTGCATTTTTTCATTCTGGCTGATTTTGGCGGACATTTCGTTGATGGTATCCACCAGTGCGCCGATTTCGTCGTCGTATTGCTTCTGAATCTGGATGCCGTAACTGCCGTTGGCGATGCGCTTGGCCTTTTCGGTGATTTCCGCCACAGGCTTGAGAATCGTCCGGATGTAATAGTTGTTGCTCAGCAGCACCACCGCCAGCATCACCAGCAGCGCCAGCAGCGACAGCGACGCCACCAGCACAATCCGCATATCCACCAGCCGGGTAGAGGTGACATAGCGCAGCACGCCGATCACTTCCCCGTTGCTGTAAATCATGGGGCCGGACACCGCCATAATCCGCTCGCCGGTATCCGGATCCCGGCCCACAAAGCTCTTGATGGTCCGGGCGTTCACCGCCTCCTGAATCTCCGCCGTCTGGGGTGTCTGCGCCGCCCACTGACCGTAGGACGACGCCACAATCCGGCCGTCGGCATTGAGAAATTGCAGTTCCAGCACATCCCGGTCCTCGAAGGACTGAGCGTAGTTGATGCAGGAGCGGTAATATTCTTTATAATTCTGATTGACGGAATTTGCAAAATATTCGGTAGTGGTTTTGGCGCGGTAGCGCATATCCGCTTCCAGATTGGAATAGTAAAACGCCGCAAAAACCGCCGTCACCACCAGAACGCAGACAAAGCCGATGGCGCTGACCACACTGATGGTATTGACCAGCCAGCGCCTGCGAAGGCCGCCGCTTTTTTTCATGGACTCACCTCAAAACCGCTCAAACGCCCCATTTATAGCCGAAGCCCCAGACTGTGGTAATGTAAGTGGGGTTGGCCGTGTCGTCTTCAATCTTGATCCGAAGGCGGCGGATGTTCACATCCACAATTTTCAGTTCTCCCTCGTAATCCCGGCCCCAGACCGCCGTGAGAATATCTTCCCGGGACAGCGCCCGGCCCGGATTCTGCATAAACAGCTTGAGAATGGAGTATTCCACCTGGGTCAGCCGGATGCGGTTTCCATTTTTCTCCAGCGTATGATTCCGGGTGTTCATCACGAAGGGCCCCTGGGTCAGCAGCTCCTGATTGGCGGACACGTCGCCGCCGATCCGGCGGAAAATGGCGTCAATCCGGGCCGTCAGCTCCGCCGGGGAGAAGGGCTTCGTCACATAATCGTCGGCGCCGGTCATCAGGCCCGTCACCTTGTCCATTTCCTGGGTCCGGGCCGTCAGCATAATGATACCGATCTGCTTGCTGGTAGCCCGGATACGGCGGCAGACCTCAAAGCCGTCGATGTCCGGCAGCATAATATCCAGAATGGCCACACCCACATCCGGGTGGTCCCGCAGCTGATCCAGCGCCTGCTGGCCGGTGCCGGCCTCGATCACGTCATAGCCGGCCCGCTTCAGATTGATGACCACAAAGCTGCGGATGTTGACCTCGTCTTCCAAAATCAGTACCTTTTTCATGCTCACGTTTCTCCCGTCTTCCAATCCTGCTGAATCAGATGGAAATTCCGAATCAGCCGGTCTTTCGTTACCCCGTAGCGCACCGCCGCCACTTCCAGCTCTGCGGCATACTGCACCGTATCCCCCTCATACAGGAGGAACCGGTTGCCGGAAACCGCCTGAGTCTCCCGGTCCTGCCCGGAAAAGGCATACACCGTCAGCAGCTTTTCCGACTCGGTGTTGTCCGCGTTCCACAGATACACGCCGTAGCTCGTGCCGTCCTGCACGATGGTCAGCCGCTGTGCCCAGTCGCTCTGAATGCTGATGTACCAGCCGCTTTCGTAATTATGATAGGTATAGAGCTTCTGCTCTCTCGTTCCGTCGGACCGCAGGGCGTACCAGCGAATCAGATATTGGCTGTCCCCGGGGCTTTCGCTCTCCGACAGCGGGCGCATGGAAATCAGCTCCGGCAGCTCCGTGACGCCGTCGTTGTCGATATCGTCCGCATAGACATAGTAATTGCGTACCATCCCCACGCCGTTGCCCGCTTCTCCGGACAGCGTCAGGTTGGTAAATTTTCCGTCCACCACGGAAAACACGTCGGTGACGATGGCGTTTTCCTCCACCGTGCTGGCGGCAAACACCGCCATCCGGTTATCCGCCAGCCAGCCCACCAGAATGCGCTTGACATTTTCGGTGGGGGCCGACATGGAAACCTCAGCCGAGCGTTCCATAATGCCGTCCCGATAGCTGTAATAGACCGCCACGCCGGTCTGCTCCGCCGCTTCGCCGTGCTTGAACACCAGCAGCTCGCCGTTGCCGTCGCCGTCCAGATCACAGGTCGTAAAATGCGTATAATTATCGGTGGTCAGCAGGGCCGATTGTCCCTCTGCAAAGGAGTACACCGACACGGCCCGGATCACCTGATCGCTGAGCCGCCGGCCCACAATCAGCTCGTAGCCCGGCTTGCCGTCGATGTTGGCGTATTCCACCCGGTCAAAGGCGGTGCCGTAGGTCTCGATGGTCTCGGACAGGGCATAGCCGTCCGCCGTGGGCCGGAAAATCAGAATCTGCAAAGGCCGGTCCCCGGCCTTCTTGGCAAACAGCAGGTACTCCCCTTTTCCGTCGCCGTCCAGATCCCGCACCTGCACGGCCTGCAGGTTTTCCCCGGACCGGGGGGCGCTGTATTCCATGCCGCCCATGGCGGCATCAATGGCAAGCTGCAAATCCCGGTGGGCCTCCGACCGCTTGGGCAGGCAGTACAGCCGATCCACCGACCCGGAAGTGCAGCCGGCGAGAAGCATGGAGAGCAGCAGCAGCAGCGCCGCCGGTTTTCTTCCGAATCTCACGGTATCACACTCCCTTCCATCATCCAGTATATCACATATCCCGGCAAAAGGAAAGTTATTTCAGGACAACATTTTCTTCCCCCAGAATCTTTTTCAGCTCCCCCAGCATGGAATCCGACAGGCCGCACCGGGTGCCCCGGCGCAGCCGGGTATCGGCAAAGTACACCACCGCCGGACCGTCCCCGGGGAACATATTCAGAATGGCCCGCACCTTCCGGAACCGGGGATCGGACTCCATCGGCAGCCGCAGATACAGCGTCCCCGTCGGGCGGGAAGGCGCCGTCTCCCGGGTCTCCTCCGACGCGTAGTCGGAAATGGGCCTTGCCCGGTTGATGACAATCTGAGGTTCCTTTTCCTCCCGCAGCGACAGCCGCCCGGTTACCACCACCGCCTGATTTTCCTTGAGATACCCGCCGTACTGATTCAGAACGTTGGAAAAGGCCAGCATTTCCATGGCGGCCGTGTCGTCCTCCACTGTTACATAGGCCATGGTGGAATTGTTGCGGGTGGTTTTCATTTTGACGTTTTGAACGATGCCTGCCACGCTGACGATCTGATCGTCCCGGTAGTCGCTTTCCTCGTCCGTCAGCGCCGCCATGGGTACCACCCGGGTACCCTTCAGATACTGGCGGTAATCGTCCATGGGGTGGCCGGTCAGATAGATTCCTGTGGTTTCCTTCTCCATGGCCATCAGATCGGCTTTGCTCAACTCCGCCAGCTTGGGGATAGGCACCTCCACCGCCGCGTCGTCGGTCACCATGGAGAACAGGCCCAGTTGGCCCTCCAGATTTTTCTTCCGGGAACTGGCTACGCTGTCCATCATCCGGTCGTACACCGCCAGAAGCTCGCTGCGGTGATTGCCGAAGCAGTCCATGGCGCCGCATTTAATCAGATTTTCCACAGCCCGCTTGTTCAGCTCTCCTTCTCCCATCCGCTGCAGGAAATCCTCCAGCGATCGGAAGGGACCGCCCTCCTGCCGTTTGGCCACAATCCCGCGAATCAGGCCGTGACCCAGATTCTTGACAGCGCCGAGGCCAAAGCGGATTCCTTCCGGTTCTACCGTAAAAGGATCATCGGAGTGGTTCAGGTCCGGCGGCAGGGTGGCAATGCCCAGCTCCTTGCATTCGACAATGTAGCCGGAAATTTTCCCCGTGGAATCCAGCAGCGACGTCATCAGAGCCGCCATATACTGCCGGGGATAGTGGCATTTGAGATAGGCCGTCTGGTAGGTCACCACGGCGTAGCACACGGCGTGGGCCTTGTTGAAAGCATAGTTGGCGAAATCCACGATTTCGTCGTAAATGGACTGGGCTGCCGCTTCCGGCACACCCCGGGCCACCGCACCGGGAATCTGCTGTTCCGGGTCGCCGTAGACGAACACCTTCCGCTCGGACTCGATGACCTTCATCTTCTTTTTGGAGATGGCCCGGCGGATGTTGTCCGCCTGTCCCATGGTGTAGCCGCCCAGGGACCGGAAAATCTCAATCACCTGCTCCTGATAGACGATGCAGCCGTAGGTCACCCGGAGTATCGGCTCCAGCAGCGGCGTCTTGTAGGTAATCTTCCGGGGATCCAGCTTGTTGGCAATAAACGTGGGGATGGAGTCCATAGGACCGGGCCGGTACAGCGCCACGATAGCCGTCAGGTCTTCAATGGATGTGGGCTTCATGTTCATGCACACGCCGGTAATGCCCGCCGACTCCAGCTGGAACACGCCCTGGGTTTTGCCCTCCGCCAGCATCCGGAAGGTCTCCGGATCGGTGTCGGACACCGTTTTGATGTTGAAATCCGGCTCGATCTTGCAGATTTCCCGCTGGGCTTCCTCAATGACCGTCAGGTTCCGCAGGCCCAGGAAGTCCATTTTCAGCAATCCCAGTTCCTCGATGGTGGTCATGGTATACTGGGTCACAATGGTATCGTCGTTCCGGGACAGGGGTACATAAGTACACACGGGATTGGCCGTAATGACGACACCGGCGGCGTGGGTAGAGGTATTGCGGGGCATTCCCTCCAGACTTCTGGCCGTGTCCAGCAGCGTCCGGACCTTGGGGTCGTCGTCGTACATGGTCTTGAGCTGGGCGGAGGTTTTCAGCGCCTCGTCCAGCGTCATATGGGGCGTGGCCGGCACCAGCTTGGCCACCACGTCGGTCTCCGCGTAGGAGAAGTTCAGCGCCCGGCCCACGTCCCGGATGGCGCCCCGGGCCGCCATGGTGCCGAAGGTGGCAATCTGGGCCACCCGATCGCTGCCGTACTTCCGCATGACGTACTCGATGACCTCGCCCCGCCGTTCCTGGCAGAAGTCCGTATCAAAGTCGGGCATACTCACCCGTTCCGGATTGAGAAATCGCTCGAAAATCAGGGCGTATTTCATGGGATCCACTTCCGTAATGTGGATGCAGTAGGCCGCAATGGACGCCGCGCCGGAGCCGCGCCCCGGGCCGACGGGAATGCCGGACTCTTTGGCATAACGGATAAAATCCCAGACAATCAGATAATAGTTGACGTACCCCATCCGGGTGATGACGTCAATTTCGTATTCCAGACGCTTCCGGTATTCCTCCGGCCGGTCCGGATACCGCTCCCGGAACCCGTCCCAGCAGAGTTTATTGAAAAACGCCTCACTGGTCTGGCCGTCCGGCACCGGAAAAGAAGGCAGATGGTACTCGTGGAACACAAATTCCACGTTGCACCGCTGGGCAATCCGGACGGTGTTGTCAAAGGCCTCCGGGCAGTTGGGAAACAGCGCCCGCATCTGCTCCTCGCTTTTGAGATAGAACTCCTCCGTCTGGAATTTCATCCGGTTGGTGTCGTCCACCGTCTTGCCCGTCTGGATGCACAGCAGCACATCCTGCATTTTGGCGTCTTCCTGACGCAGATAGTGGGCGTCGTTGGTGACCACCAGCGGCAGCCCCGTCTCCCGGGCCAGCCGCAGGACGCCCTGATTCACCGCCGTCTGCTCCGGAATGCCGTGGTCCTGCAATTCCAGATAGAAATGCTCCGGTCCCATGATCCCGGCCATTCTTTGGGCATAGGCCAGCGCAGCATCGTAATCCTCCTCCATCAGGTACTGGGGGATGGCACCGGCCAGACAGGCGGACAGGGCGATCAGCCCCTCGTGGTACCGCTCCAGCAGCGCCAGATCAATCCGGGGCTTGCCGTAGAAGCCGTGGAGAAACGCCTCGGACACCAGCATACACAGATTCCGGTAGCCGGTTTCGTTCTCGCACAGCAGCACCAGATGGTACGGGTCGTTGTCGATGCCGTGGACCCGGTCCTCCATGCCCCGGCGCGCCACATAGACCTCGCAGCCGATGATGGGCTTGATGCCTGCGGCCTTCGCCGCCTTGTAGAAGTCAATACAGCCGTACATCACGCCGTGATCCGTAATGGCGATGGCGTCCTGCCCCAGCTCCTTGACCCGGTCCATCATGCTGCCGATCCGGCAGGCGCCGTCCAGAAGGCTGTATTCACTGTGAACGTGAAGATGTACAAAACTCATACGGTTCCCTCCCCGGCCAGTTCCATGATTTTCTTCAGCCGGTGGTTCATGGCAGGCTTTGAAATCGGCGGCGCCATCATGGCCGCCAACTCCGATAGGCTGGCCTCCGGATGGGCGGACCGGGCCGCCGCCGCTTCCCGGAGCTTGCCCGGCAGCTGCTCCAGCTTCCCGCACCGCTCCAGCGCACGAATGGCCGCCATCTGCTCCTGGGCCGCCTCCACCACCTTGGAGGTATTGGCGTCGTCGCAGTTGCAGCGGCGGTTGACCTTGTTGTTCAGTTCCTTCTCAAGCCGGGCCTCCATAATGCCCATGGCCGCCACCGGCGCGCCCAGATAGGTCAGAAAATCGGAAATCTGGTCGCTCTGCTTGAGATAGAGGACGCCGGACCCAGCCCGGGTGGTGCTTTTTGGGGGAAAGCCCAGGGCCTCCTGCATCAGCGCGTCCGTTTCCCTGGCCACGCTCCGATGGGCGGTGGTCAGCTCCATGTGGTAGCCCTTGGCCGGGTCCGTCACGGAGCCGCCGGTCAGAAACGCCCCCCGGAGGAAGGACGCCTTGCAGCACTCCTCCTCCACCACCGGGAAATTCACATGAAGCGCCAGCGTATCTTCGGCGTCAAAGCCGTAAGTATCCATAATGCAGCGCAGCTTCGCCGGATCGGTGATCTGATAAATCAGCTTTCCCTCCCCGTCCCCGGCGGGAACCACATCAAAGCTCAGGCCAAAGGCCTTTTTGAACAACTTCGGCAGCACGGCCCCGAAGGCCGGGCTTTCCGTGATGATCTTGATACCGCCGCTGCCAAAGCTGTTGCAAAACAGCAGAATGCCGAAGCACTCCGCCCGGGCGCAGCAGGTCTTCTGTGGGAACAGGCGGCAGATTTCTCCCTTTGCGCCGCCGGAAAAGGATCCATTCATGGCGTTCCTCCCGTTACCAGAGCCGGATCTCCGGCTCCAGCCGAATGCCGGACGCGGCGTAAACCCGGTCCGAAACCTGACGCAGCAGCGCCCGGACCTCCGATGCCGTAGCCCGGCCCAGATTCACCGCAAATCCGGCGTGCTTTTCCGAAATGGCCGCGTCGCCCACCCGGAATCCCTTCAGCCCCGCCTGATCGATCAGCGCCGCCGCGTAGCCTCCCACCGGCCGCTTGAAGGCCGAACCGGCCGACGGCAGGTCCAGCGGCTGAGAAGCCGTCCGTTTTGCCGCCAGCTCCCGCATCCGGGCCTGAATCGTCTCCTTCTCGCCGGGAATCAGGGTAAATTCCGCCCCGATGACCAGATCGTCGCCCTCTTCCACACGGCTGTGGCGATAGGAAAAGCCCATCTCGTCTCCCGACAACCGGAACCGGTTTCCGGCCCGGTCCATCAGCTCCACCGCCGTGCAGACGCCGCCGATTTCTCCGCCATAGGCACCGGCGTTCATATACACGCCGCCGCCCACCGTACCCGGAATCCCGTGGGCAAACTCCAGGCCGGACAGGCCCTGATTGGCGGCAAAAACCGCCGCCCGGGCCATGGTCACGCCCGCCATCACGAAAATCCGGTTCCCGTCCCGCCGTTCCATGCCGCCGAGGGCGTCCTTCAGGCAGATCACCAGTCCCCGGATACCCTCATCCGGCGCCAGAACGTTGGTTCCCGCGCCCAGAACGGCCGGAACCGCCTGCAAGGCAGCCGCCGCCCGGAGAATTTCCGCCAGCTCCTCCGGACTGCGGGGAAAAGCCATCACCTCCGCCGGTCCGCCGATGCGAAATGACGTATGTCGCGCCATCGGCTCGTCAAAACGCAGGTCCGCCTCCGGCAAACGCTGCGCCAGCTGATTCTGAAAAGGGGTCCGTTCCATCTGTTCACGCCTCCGGGTATAAATTCTCTTTTTATATTATATCATACCTGCCAGAAATATGCAATTACGGCCAAACGAATTTTCCGCAGCAAAAAGCCCCTGCCGGAACCGGCAGGGGCAGAATCGCCACTTCTTACTTTTCGACGATTTCCAGGATTTCCATGGGACATGCCTTGGCGCAGATGCCGCAGCTGATGCACTTGGAAACAGGGCTGCCCTCCTTGAGGACCATCACCTTCATGGGACATGCTTCCACGCACTTGCCGCAGCCGACGCAGGCCTTCTTGTTGATCATGTACACGCCGGTCTTGGGATTCTGGGTAATGGCGCCGTGCTCACAGACCTTGGCGCACTTGCCGCACTGGATGCAGGTCATGGGCTTGGCACCGCCCTTGGGGTTGGCCACGATCCGGATGCAGGACAGGTCCTGATGAAATTCCTTATAGAAGGCTTTGGAGCAGGCCTCCACACATTCCAGACACGCCATGCACTGGGCGTTTTTCTTAACCGTGAGTTTCTTCATAAGTGAGGATTCCCCTTTTTTCTGTGTTTGAGTTCTATTATACAGGCATCACGCCAAAATAGCAATGATAATTTTTGTCCGCCGACGATTTTCCCGGTTAAACAGCCGGGACCTGGGCCATACTACCCGTGAACACTTCACAGGAGGCATACGTCATGAAAAAATGGACGATCTATCTGACGCTGCTGGCGCTGACGGCGGCGCTGAGCGGCTGCGGCAGCACCATGCCGGAAACCACCACCCGGACCACCACGGCCCCCACCGTCACCACGGCTCCAACCGTCACCACAGCGCCTTCCACGGCATCCACCACGGCGCCTTCGGAATCCACGGCCCACAGTGAAGCCACCGGAGAAGCCAACACCGGCAGCACATCCACGGACCGGGCCGCCGGCTGAGCGCGGCAAAGTCGGCAGGCTGCTGCCGACTTACATAGCGTTACAGGACCGCAATATACCGCAGCAGATTCCGCTTCATCCGCTCGATGGCCTGGGCCGCCTGGGCGGTATAATCCCGGCCGTCGGTCCCCGCTTCCTTCCACGCGCCGGTGATGCAGGGTCCGGCGCTGACGACGGCGCCGTAGCCGAACCGGTCGAAGGCATAGCTGCAATTTTTCGCGTTGCCGCTGGGATAATCCACCCCGTCCACCAGCTGATACAGCCGGGGATAGGTGGTCCGCAGGGAACGGAGACTGCCCGGCGAACCGGCGCTGGTCCCGATGCCCACGGCGCAGTAGCCGCACTTGCCCACCATGGTCTCGCCGAAGCGCTTGGCCAGATCCGCCGCCGCCCCCTGCACCAGCCGGGAGCCGGTCATCAGGTCCTGCAGCTCCGAAGCCGATTTGTTCGGCGAGCGGACCGTTAAAAACAGGTCCTTTTTCCCGTCCTTGCAGCCGTCCAGAAAGGGCTTGACGGCGTCGCTGCCGATATACGGCGAAATTATCAGACCGTCGCAGGGGTACGGGCTGTCCGGCCCGAAGAAGGCCGCCGCCGCCCGGTCCGCGTCCCAGGGTGTCTGGATGGCCGTACTGTCCAGCAGCACATAAAAGCCCATCCGCCGGGCCTCCTGCAGCAGCTCTGCCAGCGTGTCCAGCCCCTCGCCGCCCAGCAGCGCAAAGGCATCGAAGGCAAACCGCACCGCCGGGACCTGACCCTTGCAGACCTTCAGCAGCTCCCGGCAGAACCGGCCGTAGGCCTTGGGGAAATTCCCCTCCTCCTCCGTCAGAAACGGCGGCAGAAGCTCCGGCTTGATTCCGAAATCCACCGCCAGCGGTGCCTTCAGTTTCCGAATTTTTTCATGCAGAAAATCCATAACAGGCCCATCCCTCCATCTTTTTCTTTAGTATAGCACAGATTTTTCATTCTGAAAAGCATAAACCTTTCCAGCCATGATTTTTTTCCCGGCGGGTATCCTAAGGCCGAAGGGAGGGAGCGCAATGAAAATGACCGGACTGGCCGTGACCATGGGCATCGGCGCCGCCGTGGGCGCCGTGGCGATTCTGATGGCACCGCGGCAAAGCACCGCACGGAAGCTCGCCGGAAAAGCCGCCGCCAAGGTGGAGGATACGGCGCGGGACGTCACCACTAAGCTGGAGCAGGCAGTGGACTCCATGTAACACGCGCGGCGCAGTTCCAGGTCGGAACTGCGCCGCAACTCTTATTCAAAGGACATCATGTCCCGCAGGCGCAGCAGCGTCAGACGGCGGCGCATATAGGGCGAATAGCGCACGCAGTCGTCAAACAGCTGCTGGGGCTTGCCGATATCCGCCACCGTCAGCTTGCAGCCAGCCTTCTGCATGGCGTCCCGGCATTCCTCATAGGAGGGGACGCTGCAAATCAGCTTCCGGATCTCCGGCCATGCCGCCTCCAGCGCCGCCGGGTCCACCTCGTCGGTGACGGTGGTGGGGGTGTTCAGCTTCCGGACATCCTCGGCCATAGCGCCGTAATACCGGTAGACCTGCTCCCAGTCCACCTGCTCCCGGTGGGCCGAAACGGACGGATGGGCCGCCCAGCTGCGATAGAGCTTCAGCATTTCCAGCGTGCAGACGCCCACATCCTCCCCGTGGTAGTTGGGGATGATGCCATCCCGCAGCTGAACGCACTCCATCAGATGGGCAACGATATGCTCGCTGCCGGAGGCCGGGCGGGAATTCTGCATAAAGCTCATGCCGATGCCGGTGAGCAGCAGGGATTCAAAGATCTTCCCTGCCGTTTCCTCGTCCCGGGCCGTCACCCGGTCCGCCATGGTCATCAGCGTATCCACCGCCTGCCGGGTCAGTGCCGCCACCCGGGGGCAGTACACCTCCGACGTCAGCATGGACGACAGCTTCCAGTCCACCAGCGCCACATACTTGGCCACCATATCACCGAATCCGGCGGATTTCAGCTCCGACGGCGCGGCCGCCAGAATGGCGGTGTCGCCGATAATCACCTCCGGGCTTTTGGCCGGATAGCTGGATTTGAAGCCGTTCGCCACAATGGGCGCGCTGTAGGAAGCGAAGCCGTCCATCGACGGCGCCGTGGCGAAAATGCAGAGCTTTTTCTTCTGCCGCGCCGCTGCCACCCGGCAGGGATCGTTGACGGAACCGGTACCCACGGACAGGATGGAAATGTCCTTTCCTTCCACCAGATGCTCCAGCTCCTCCACATGGCGCATTTCCGCCACCCGCAGCTCCGGGTAGACGAAGTACTCCACGTCAAAGTCCCGCAGGCTGTCGGCGATTCCGTCGGCAGCCGCCAGTGTATTCCGGTCGGCTACCAGCAGAAGATGCCGGGAAAAATCGTTTTCCTTCAGGATACGCCCCACGCAGTGGACCAGCCCGGAGCCGATCCGCACATCCTGCACCGCCGTTTCATGGCTGCGGCCGCAGGAACAGGGCTGACGGAATTTCTCGATGATCGACAGAACCTCATTCATGACAGTTGTCTCCTCTCAATGAAACGGGCGGCCATGGCCGCCCGGATATTACGTCTGATCGTCGCTTTCAAACAGCGTGGTGACGGGCGCTTCCTCCACGGGCTTTCCCTCCATGCAGGCCCGGAACTGGGCGCCGGACATGGTTTCATGCTCCAGCAGATAGGCAGCCACCCGCTCCAGCTGGGCGGCATGATCCGTCAGAATGGTCCGGCACTGGGCATACGCCCGGTCGGTCAGCTTTTTGACCTCCTCGTCGATGGAGCCGGCGAAGGCCTCGGAATAGGACTCGGTGCCGCGGTACGCCACGGTGCCCAGCCGCTCGCACATGCCGTAGCGGGCCACCATATCCCGGGCCAGCTCCGTGGCACGGTCAATATCGTTGGAGGCGCCGGTGGAAACGTCCTGCAGGAACACTTCCTCCGCCACCCGTCCGCCCAGCAGGCCCACAATCTGCTCGTACATTTCGTTCCGGGTCAGATGGTTGGAGTCGTCTCTGGGCATACTCCAGGTCAGGCCCAGTGCCTGGCCCCGGGGGATGATGGAAATCTGCCGCACGGGATCGTGGGTCGGCAGGTAATACATGGCCACCGCGTGACCGGCTTCATGGTAGGCCGTCAGCTTCTGGTCCTGCTTCAGACGGAGTCTGCTCCGCTTTTCGGGACCGGCCACCACCTTCATCAGGGCCTCGTTCAGGTCGTCCATATTCAGCGCCGGGCGGTTTTCCCGGGCCGCCAGAATGGCCGCCTCGTTGAGCAGGTTGCTCAGATCCGCACCGGTAAAGCCGGAGGTCCCCAGTGCCACGGTTTTCAGGTCCACCGAATCGTCCAGCCGCTTGTCCTTGGCGTGGACCTTCAGAATTTCCTCCCGGCCCTTGGCGTCGGGAATGCCGACGTAGATCTGCCGGTCAAACCGGCCCGGGCGCAGCAGCGCCTTGTCCAGAATATCCGGCCGGTTGGTAGCCGCCAGCACAATGACGCCCTCCGAAGGGGAGAAGCCGTCCATTTCCACCAGCAGCTGATTCAGCGTCTGCTCCTTCTCGTCATGGCCGCCGCCCAGACCGTTGCCGCGCTTACGGCCCACCGCGTCGATCTCGTCGATAAAGACGATGGCAGGCGCGATTTTCCGGGCCTGCTCAAACAGGTCCCGCACCCGGCTTGCACCGACGCCGACGTACATTTCCCCAAAATCCGCGCCGGAAATGGAGAGAAACTGCACGCCCGCTTCCCCGGCCACCGCCCGGGCCAGCAGCGTTTTGCCGGTGCCCGGCGGGCCGACCAGCAGGATGCCGTGGGGAATCCGGGCGCCGATGTCCGTGAATTTCTTGGGATTCCGCAGAAAATCCACCACTTCCTGCAGCTCCTGCTTCTCTTCGTCCGCCCCGGCCACATCGTCAAAGGTCACTTTCTTTCCGCCGGGCACGCCCACGGTGGTTTTGGCCTTTCCGAAGGTGCTCAGCGGATTATTGTTGTTCATCCGGGACATGATGAGCATCCACGCCATCATCAGAATGGCGCCCACAATCAGCAGCGGGATAATGAAATCATAGGGCGTGGTGGTCTCGTCCGGCACAAACCGGTAGGAGGTCAGCACCCCGTCTTCCACCTGCTTCTGCAGCGTATCCCACATTTTCAGCCGGAAGCCGTCCGGATCCGCCAGCGATGCCACCACTTTGTTCTGGCCCTGATACGGCTCGTGGAGATACAGGGTGATCTGCCGGTCCTGCACCACGAAGCGCTCCACCTGTTCCTTTTCAAACAGCTCGATCACTTCCGAGTCCGTCAGTCCCGTGCCGGCCCTGCCCAGCGTTCCGGCCACCATCCAGAAAATTCCGGCCAGGACGGCAAGATACAGGACAATGGCCACGATTTTACGATTTTTCAACATGGTTCTCCTTATTTTTCGTAGGCCTCCGGCTTCAGAACACCGATGTAGGGCAGGTTCCGGTAGTACTCGTCAAAGTCCAGCCCGTAGCCCACCACAAATTTGTTGGGAATTTCAAAGCCCACATAATCCGGCTTCAGCGTCACATGGGGAAGCCGCCGGGAGGGCTTATCCAGCAGCGTGCAGATTTTCAGGGAGGCCGGGTGCCGCTCCATCAGATGGCGGTAGGTAAAGTCCAGCGAATTGCCGGTGTCGAAAATATCCTCCAGAATCAGCACATGGCGGCCGGCGATGTCGGTGGAGATGTCCTTTTTCACCGTCATGACGCCGGTGGAGTCCGTTCCGCTGTAGGAAGACAGCCACATGAAGTCCATCTGGCAGGGGACGGTGATTTTCCGGATCATATCGCTGTAAAAAATCACGACGCCCTTCAGAACGCCCACAATCACAGGGTTCTTCCCGGCGTACTCCTTGGAGAGAACCTCTCCCAGCTCTGCAATCCGCGCCTGAATCTGTTCCTGCGAAAGCAGGACTTCCTGAATGTCGTTTTCCATTACGGATCCTCCCTTGTTTCTCTGTTGTTCGTGCCCGGAGCGGGCAGTACTTCCACGGAAATCCGGACGGCCGGAAGACGCTCCGCCATCCGGCGGCGGTCGGCGCCGATGCCGTAAACCGCCAGAATTCCGCCGTCGTCACAAAAAACCGGCAGTGCATCCCGGTCCGAAGCCGGGATTTTGCGGTCAATCATGATCTTTTTCAGGCTCTTGGTGCCGCCGCTGAGCCGCAATGCGTCCCCCGGCTGCCTGCCCCGCAGGTACAGGGCACCCCGGGGATGCACCGTAAACACGTTTGGCCCGTTTTCGATCCGGTCCGCCGCCGTGCAGGTCACCCGCAGAAAAAGATGGTCTAATTCTACCACACCGGGGCAGGAGATTGCAACCGTTTCCGGCGGATTTGTAGCCGCAATCGGCTGTAATTTCCCGTAGACCCGTCCGACGGTGACGTTTCCCGGAAAATTGCCCTGGGCCGACGGATGGTCCGAGAAAACCAGCCGCTCCGCCAGTTCCAGATGGACGGCTTCCGGCTCCCGGACGCCCCAGGATCGAAGCAGTCCCTCCAGCGCCCGGTAGCGCCGGGCCGGACGCATGGCCCGCAGCGCCGCCACGTCATCGGTGGGCGCTTCCTCCAGCGCCGCCTCATCCAGCCGAAGGCGCTGGGCCATGGCGGACCAGTTTTCCGCCAGCCGGGGATTTTCCGCCTTCAGCAGCGGCATGACCCGGTGGCGCAGCCGGTTCCGGAGAAAATCGTCTCCGGCGTTGGAGCTGTCCTCCCGATAGTTGATGTGGTACGCCGCCAGAAATGCCAGCACCTCCTGCCGCGTCACGTCCAGCATGGGCCGGATAACGCGGTCGCTGACCGGGGCGATGGCCCCCAGCCCCTTCAGGCCGGTGCCCCGCACCAGATGCAGCAGCACCGTCTCGGCATTGTCGTCGGCGGTATGGGCCGTGGCGATTTTCCCGGACAGCGTCCGGAAAAAGGAATAGCGGGCCTCCCGGGCCGCGGCTTCCAGCCCCTTTTTGCCGGGGACAACCTGTTCGCCGCCCACCGTCAGCGGGACCTGCCACGCCTGACAGATGCGGCGGACGAACGCCTCGTCGCCGTCGGATTCCTCCCCACGGAGGTGATGGTTGAAATGGGCCGCCTCCACCCGGATTTCAAGCTTTTCCTTCAGAAGAAGCATGGCAAACAGCAGCGCCATGGAGTCGGCGCCGCCGGACACCGCGCAGATCACCGTCTCCCCCGGCGCCACCATCCGGTCCCGCCGGATGGCGGAAAGCAGCTTATTCAGCATGCTTCCACTCCCGATCGGAGAAGGTCTGGTACTGCGGAATCCACTGCAGCTTCACCGTGCCGGTTTCGCCGTGCCGGTTTTTGGAAACAATGCACTCCGCAACGCCCTTATCCTCGGTATTTTCATTATAGTATTCGTCCCGGTACAGGAACAGCACCTCATCGGCGTCCTGTTCGATGGCGCCAGACTCCCGCAGGTCCGACATGATCGGCCGCTTATCCGTCCGGCTTTCCACGGCACGGGAAAGCTGACTCAGGCAGATTACCGGCACGTTCAGATCCTTGGCCATGATTTTCAGCGCGCGGGAAATGTCGCCCACCACCTGCACCCGGTTGTCGCTGGATTTTCCGTAGCCGGAATTGGTCATCAGCTGCAGATAGTCGATGATAATCAGGCCCAGATTATCCAGTCTGCGGCACTTGGCGCTGATTTCCGCCACCGTGATGGTCGGGTTGTCGTCAATACGGATGTCCGTCTGGCTCAAAGAGGCGGACGCCATGCAGATTTTGCTCCACTCCTCCTCGCTGAGCTTGCCGGTGGCCATTTTCTTGCTGTCCACAAAGCTCTCGCTGGACAGCAGACGCATGGCCAGCTGCTCCCGGGACATTTCCAGATTGAACACCGCCACGGTCTGGTGGTATTTCTTGGCCACGTTCAGGCCCAGGTTCAGCGCGAAGGCCGATTTGCCCATGGCCGGACGGGCAGCCACCAGCAGCAGGTCCGACCGGTTCAGGCCGTTGATTTTCACATCCAGATCCCGCAGCCCCGTAGAAAGGCCGGGAATGGCGGAATCGGACTGGCTCAGCTCCGCCAGATGATCGAACACCTTGTGCAGCACGGTGCCAATATGCTCCAGCGAATCCCCCCGCTCGCCTTTGCGGAGGGCGTAAATTTTCTTTTCGGCGCTTTCCAGAATCTCCGCCGGGGTACCCAGCTGGGCGTACACCGTCTCGGAAATGTCCGACGCGGCCTCCGCCAGACTGCGGAGCATGGATTTATCCCGCACGATGTTGGCATAACGCACCGCGTTGGCCGCCGTGGGGGTAATTTCCATCAGCTGCATGACGTAGTCCCGGGAATGATCGTCATAAACGCCGGATTCCCGCATTTTGTCGAGAACCGTCACCGGGTCAATGGTCTGAGAGAAGTTGAACATGGTGTAGATCGTCTCATAGATCTCCCGGTTCTGCTTCAGATAAAAATCCTCAGGCTTGAGAATGCCGATAATATCCGCCACGCACCGGCTGTCGATGAGAATGGATCCCAGCACCGCCTGCTCCGCCTCCAGCGACTGGGGCTGCTGCCGCGGAATCAGCTCGTCGTCCATGTCTTCCCTCCTCTCTCTGTCTGCAACGGTAAGAGTTTACGCCTTTTCTTCAATCTTCACCGTCAACGGGGCGCTGATTTCATAGCCCAGCTTGCACTGCACCGTCACGATGCCCACGGTTTTGATGGGGTCGGAAATGACGATTTTCCGCTTGTCCAGCGTAATGCCCTCCTGGGCGCTGAGCGCGTCGGCGATTTCCTGATTGGTCACGGAGCCGAACAGCCGGCCTGCGCCGCCGCCCTTGGCCGTCACCACCAGCGTCATGCCCCGCAGCTTCTTAGAAAGCTCCATGGCCTCGGCCTTTTCCCGGGCAATCCGCTCCTGGGTGGCCTTGTCGTTCATCCGCATGGTGTTCACCGCGTCGGCGGTGGCTTCAATGGCCAGCTTTTTCGGCAGCATATAGTTGCGGGCGTAGCCGTCGGCCACCTCCACCATCTGCCCCTTCTTGCCCTTGCCTCTGACATCCTGCAATAAAATAACCTTCATGATAAGATCTCCTTTGATAACACCGGACTCAGCCGGCCTGATAGTTTTGATCGATGGACGCCACCAGCCGGTCAAGGACCTCCCGAACGGTGGCATTTTTCACCTGTGCCCCCGCCACGGCGCCGTTGCCGCCGCCGCCCAAAGGCTCCAGGATCATCTGCACATTGTTTTTCCCGATGGAACGGGCGGAAACGATCACCTCATCCCCCTGAGGGAACAGGACGAAGGACGCGGTAATGCCGGAAATGTTCAGCATCTCGTCGGCGGCAGCCGCCGCCAGCGTCCGGGATGTGGTGGTATTCAAAGCGGCCACGGCAATTTCCTTGCGGTACAGCCGGGCGGATTTGATAATCTGATACCGGGCCACCGTATCCTGGAAGTCGCTTTGCAGCAGCTTCTTGACCTCCATGGTGTCGGCGCCCATGCCCTCCAGAAACGCGGCGGCCTCAAAGGTGCGCTGCCCCGTGCGGATGTTGAAGCTCTTGGTGTCCAGGAACAGGCCCGCCATCAGAGCCTTGGCCTCCACCGGCAGCACATCCGCCTTTTCGACGGAATACTGCAACAGCTCCGTCACCAGCTCCGCCGCCGAGGATGCAAAGGGCTCGTGGAAATTCACCACCACCGGGTCGATATAATCCGCCGCCCGGCGGTGATGGTCAATGACGCAGACCTTGGAAATGGCCTCCAGCAGCGGCTGGCTTTCCACCTGATTGGGCCGGTTGGTGTCCACCACCACCAGAATACTCCGGTTGTCGCACATCAGCAGGGCATCCTGCCCGCTGATGAAGCAATCCCGGTATTCCGGCGCCCGGCGGAGATCGTCCACCAGCCGCTCCGCCGCGTTGTGCTCCAGATCCAGCACGATGTGGGCCTTCTTGCCCTTCTTCCGGCACAGGCAGCACACACCGGCCGCAGCACCCACCGCATCCAGATCGGCGTTCTTGTGTCCCATGACAAACACGGAACTGCTCTGACCGATCAGCTCCATCAGCGAATTGGCCATGACCCGGGACCGGACCTTGCTGCGGTGATCCGCCTCTTTGGCCCGTCCGCCGTAGAAGGAGAAGTTGAACCGGTCTTTCACCACGGCCTGATCGCCGCCCCGGCTCAGGGCCATTTCAATGGAAAGGGACGCAAACCGGAAGCACTCCTGATAGTTGGCCCCGTCCACGCCGACGCCGAAGGAAATGGACGCCGCCAGCCCGGCAGGGTTGGTCACCTGATGAATCCGCTCTACCAGGGAAAACTTGTCGGCAACGGCCCGGTTCAGCTCCCGCCGCTCAAACAGGAACAGAAAACGGTTCCGCTCCAGCTTCCGCAGCAGGCCCTGATAGCCGTCGGTCCACTGAGTAATCACATCGTTGAGCTTGGCGTTCAGCGAGGAAGTGGCACCGTCGCTCAGATCCTTGGTCAGCTCGTCGTAGTTGTCCAGCAGGATGATGCCCACCACCGGGCGGGAGCGAATATATTCGTCCCGCACCTGATAAAGCTCCGTCAGGTCCGCAAAATACAGCACACCCAGAATGGTCCCGTCCGGGTCGTCGGCCCGCACCGTGGTGCCGTACACCCGGTAGCGGCGATTGCCCAGCGTCACGTCATAGGGCGACTCCGTTTTGCCGCCCGTCAGCCAGTCGGTGGAGAAATCCGGCATAATATCCGTCAGATTCTGGTCCAGCATCTTATCCCGGAAGCCGGAAATGGCTGCAAACTGCTCGTTGGTCCAGATAATGCAGCCGTCCCCCAGCCGGGCCAGCACCATGGGAAAGGGACTTTCGCTCTGGCCGGAGGCCCGGTTGAGCGAATCCGTGGCAGACTGAATATAGGCCTGCAGCTCCTTGCGGCGGCGATTTTTCCGCACCCAGTAGTAGCCGAACAGCAAGGCCGTCACACCGGCCTCGAGGGCCGCCAGAATATAGTGCTGATCCAGCGCCGTCACCGCCGCAAAGCAGATCATCACCAGGAAAAAGAAGCCCATTCCCGGCTGAATCAACCGTCCCAATTTCTTGTTCAACCCGCTCACCTCCGGCAAAACGCCCGCTGTCTTACAAATTGCACTGATATCTTTTCTATTATAACAAAATCATCCCTGCCGCGCAACATTTTTTTCGTTCCGCCGGGCCGCGCCTTCAAGGGCCAGCAGCACGCCGCCCAGAACGGCGGAACCGGCGGAAACCAGCAGCAGACTGATCTGACTGTCCGTAAAGCCGTAGGCATAGAGAAAATTGCTGGAATAGTTGGGCAGCACCGCATACAGTGCCAGAACGGCCCCCTGCACGACGGCATAGGGAAAGGTTGCGCGCACCTTGGTTATGGGTTATTCTCTCTTTCTTGCTGTAACGGTTGGGCGGGACGGCGAGCCGCAAGCGGCTCCGCCGCCAGAAAAATGCCGCCCAGCACCGCCGTAATGCCCACCGCCGCCAGCATGACCTGCACGCCGAAGTACTGGCAGATCACGCCGCCGGTGGACATGGCAATCAGGTTGCCGAGGGTCAGGGTCGACGCCAGATAGCTCTGGGCGCGGACCGCCTCACCGCTGCCCACCATCTCCGCTGCATAGGCCACGGAGCTGATATTGAACAGGCCGAAGCCCAGCATCTGGGTGGCCTGGGCCAGCACGACGCCCTCCGGCGTCCGGGCAAAATAGGCAATCACCGCCTTGACGGCAAAAAACACCACCGAATGCCGCATCCAGCGGCCACCGGGCCATTTTTTCAGCATCAGCGGAAACAGAAACATCACCGGCAACTCCGAAACCGCCGCCGCGGCGGCTGCCGCGCCCTGATCCGCCGGGCCGCCACCCTTTTCCGTCACCACCTGCAGCAGGAAATTGCTGATCATGTTGTGGCTGTAGCACAGCAGCGTGGCCCCGATCATCAGGAGCACAAAACGGGGGTATTTCTTCAGAAAGCCCTTTTCCCGCTGCGCCGTTTCCGCTGAAGGCGCTTTTTCCGGTCCGTAGCCGCCGCACTCCACCAGGCGGTGATACAGAACCACGCCCAGCAAGAAAACCGCCGTCAGGCCAACGGTAAACACAGGCAGAATGGAGATGCCCCGCCGCCCCACCAGCAGGCCCACCGCATAGGCCGTCACGCTGTTGGCCAGGGAACCGGTCCCCCGGGCCGCTCCGTAAACCGTCGGCGCACCCTTTTCGATGGCGTTCATGCCGAGGGAGTTGGCCAGCGCCGGGAAGGTCTGAAGCAGCAAAAAAGAGACGGTAAAGCAGGTCACCGCCGCCCAGGCCCGGTTCTGCCAGAGCATCATGCCGCAGGCGCAGAGCATCAGAAGCACACCGAACAGAACCATCACCCGGTCCGTCCGGATGAACGGCACCCGGCTGATGGCCTCCGCCGCCCCGATGGACAGGGCAAAGGCCAGCGCCATCGCCGCGCCGAGCAGCAGACTGATCTGCCCGTCCGAAAAGCCGTAATGATAGAGGAAATTGCTAGAATAGCTGGAAATCACCGCAAACAGCGCCCAAAGCGCCCCGTGCAGCATCGCATAAGGAATCGTTGCCCGTGTCCGACTCATGTGCTTAGTTTCCTTTCCGCTGTAATAGGGAATTGCGTTATCGATTATAGCATTGCTTCCCGGGAATTGCAAGCCGCGCCGCCGGTTTTTCCGCGCCGTCGGACCATGTCAAAGGGCGGCGAAAAATAAAGATGTACTTTTCTGCCGTTTTGTGCTATACTAATTACGGTATGTGCTGGGTAGGCAGACCCAGGCATCCGGCCTCGCGTGCGCTTGGGCGCAGGAGCCGGAACAACAGCATACGAAAATGCAGGCGTTTTCTCCGAAAAACGGCGATTCAGGGCCGAATGCCGGAGGAAGCGGTTGCTTACTTGTTATGGCCGGAAGGCCAAATTCTGAAAGGAGTTTTGATTTCATTTGGCAGAAAAACTGAAAATTATCCCTCTGGGTGGTTTGGACGAAATCGGCAAGAACATTACCGTTCTGGAATACGGCAATGACATGATCGTGGTGGACTGCGGCGTCGCGTTCCCGGAGGATGATATGTATGGTGTGGATCTGGTCATTCCGGATTTCACCTATCTGGTTAAAAACGCGGCCAAGCTGCGCGGAATGTTTATTACCCACGGGCACGAGGACCACATCGGCTCCATCCCCTACTGTATGCAGCAGGTGATCTGCCCCATTCACGGCACCGCCATGACCAACGGCCTGATCAAGCTGAAGTTGGAGGAGCATGGTCTGGCCAACAAGGTCAAACTGGTCACCCACAAGCCCGGCGATGTGGTGAAGGCCGGCTGCTTCAGTGTAGAATTCATCCATGTCAACCACTCCATCGCCGATGCGGTAGCCTTCGCCATCCGTACGCCGGTGGGAACCGTCATCATGACCGGCGACTTCAAGATTGATCCCACCGCCGATGACGGCATCACGGATCTGGCCCGTCTGGGCGAGCTGGGCAACAAGGGCGTTCTGGCGCTGCTGTGCGATTCCACCAACGTGGAGCGGGCGGGCTACACTCCCAGTGAGCATGTGGTGGCCGAAAGTCTGGACCGGCTGTTCCGCAACTGTGACCAGCGGATCATCGTCACCACCTTTGCCTCCAATATGCACCGGATTCAGGCGGTGCTGGCCACGGCCCACCGTTACGGCCGGAAGGTGGCCGTCACCGGCCGAAGCATGGAAAACGTTCTGAAGGTGGCCCAGGAGCTGGGCTATCTGAAGGTTCCGGCAGGGCTGATCGTGGAGCTGAATTCCATCAAGAGCCTGCCAAAGAACAAGATCGTCATCGTCTCCACCGGCTCCCAGGGCGAAAATATGTCGGCCCTGTACCGGATGGCGTTCTCTACCCACAAGCAGGTGGAAATCCAGCCCAAGGACCGGATCATCATCTCCGCCTCCGCCATTCCCGGCAACGAAAAGGCCGTCTCCCGGATCATCAACGAGCTATACCGCAAGGGTGCCGACGTGGTGTACGAAAAGTCGGAAGGCCTGCACGTCTCCGGTCACGCCTGTCAGGAAGAGCTGAAAATCATGCACGCCCTGACCAAGCCGAAGTTCTTTATCCCGGTCCACGGCGAGCAGCGGCATCTGCAGCTCCACGCCCGGCTGGCCACCCAGATGGGCATGGCCCCCAAAAACGTGCTGATCGGCGATATCGGAACGGTCTTTGAACTGAGCGGCCGCTCCTGCAAGATCAACGGCACCGTCCCCGCTGGCAAGGTGCTGGTGGACGGCACCGGTGTCGGCGACGTGGGCAGCGTGGTGCTGCGGGACCGGAAGCATCTGGCCCAGGACGGCATGATTGTGGTCTGCGTCAACCTGTCCAGTCAGGACGGCTCCGTCATCAGCGGCCCGGATATCATCACCCGGGGCTTCATCTACGTCAAGGAGTCGGAGCAGCTGATGGACGATCTGAAAACCGTGGCCATGGAGGCCATCGAGCGCTGCGGCAAGAAGCGCAGCCGGGACTGGTCCACCATCAAGTCCGCCATCAAGAACGATCTGAGCGGCTATCTTTACAAATCAACCAA
>CAJLCS010000017.1 GCA_905205195.1 uncultured Eubacteriales bacterium | reverse complement strand
TGACGGTGTACGAGGTCGCCGGATTCAGGCCGGTAAAGACGGCGGTGCCATCCTTCACCACGGCGGTCTGGGCGATGCCGTAGGTATCGGTGCAGACGGCCAGCAGCTCGCTTTCCGGAATGTCGGTGGTCAGATGGGCGGTGAGCTTGTCCTCGGCCCCCTCCAGCGTCAGGTCGGTGATGTATTGCAGGTAATAGTGGCGGTAGAAGTACTGTCCGCCGAAGGCCAGCCCGGCCACAATCACCAGTGCCAGCACCCAGCCGACCCAGCCCTTCTTTTTCGGCTTGGCAGGCGGCGCTTCTTCCTCGTCGGCCGGTTCTTCCTCTTCCGGCGCGTCTTCCGTTTCATCGGCAGGCGTCGGGGCGGCCGGGGCTTCTTCCCCGGCGGCTTCCGCTTCTTCAGCCGGGGCTTCCTCTTCGTCGGGGGCCGGTCCCGGAATCTCCGCGTCTTCCTCCTCCGGGGGCAGCACGATGGGCTCCGGCATGGGCACGTCAATGGCCTCCGGCGCCACGGCAGGCTCCGGCGTTTCGTGGGCAATCAGCTCGTCGGCCTGGGCCAGAATCTCGGAGGTTTCCACGGTCAGGGCGGCGTCCTCCAGCGCGGCGGCGGTTTCGTCGTCCGGGGCCGTTTCGTCGGACACCATCTCGTCGATGAAGGAAAGATCACCGGCATCCTCCGGCGTCTGTTCGGAGATTTCCGTTTTCGGCGCGGCGGTATCCTCTGCGGGGGCCGCTTCCTCCGGGGCCGGGGCTTCTTCGGCAGGCTCCGGTTCGGCAGGCGGGGGGACGATGGGGGTATCGTTGGCGCCGTTGCGCTGCATATAGTTCACCAGCGCCTGGCCCATCTGGGACGGATCAGGCCAGCGGTTATCCGGATTCGGGTCGCAGGCTTTGAGAATGATCTCCGACATCTCGTAGTCGGCATAGGCCGGTGCAGCCCGGTTTTCCGTGGGCAGCTCGCCGTTGTTGTAGGCCTGATAGAGAATCAGACCCACAGCGTAGGTGTCCACGGTGGTGTTCAGGCTGGAAAAGGCGTCCTGGATTTCCGGCGGCGTGTAGGCGCTGCGGTAACGGTCCGGCAGCGAGGCGTAGGCCAGGGAGTCCAGCGCAAACAGGCCCAGGTCGCTGATATGGTAGGTGCCGTCCTCCGACACGGTGACGTTCTGGGGCTTGAGGTCGGCATAGAGATAGCCCACCCGGCGGCAGGCTGTCAGGGCGCTGCACAGGTCCAATCCGAGGTTCACCGCCCCCAGATGGGTCAGCGGGTGGCGGCGGAACTGCTTTTCCAGCGTGGTGCGGTAGCGGCCCAGCAGGTACACGTCAAAGCCGCCGCCGTTTTCCATGGGGACGATCTGCCAGCCCTCATAGGCGGTAAAGCCGTCCAGCCGGGAGAGCTTCTGCAAAATCTCCGCCTCCCCGGCGGCACCGTCGGCCAGCTCCCGGAAATAGCCCAGCGCGGATTCCCGGTCCCGGTAGGCGCCGGTCAGCAGCAGGGCATCCATTTTCACCGGCGAGGCCGGAATGGAAATAACCTTTACGATATATTTTTCATCGGAATCCTTCCGCATGGCCGGATAACAGCGGACACCGTCATGCTCACTGATGGCGCCACCCATGAGAAAACCGTCCAGCAGCGGAGAAATCAAGGTGGGTTCGGACAAAATCATCGCCTCCTTTTTCACCTATCTATGATAAAATAAAAATGGAAAAAAAGCAACTGCTTTATGGTTGTTTTCTTTTCCGGCCCGTGGTATAATAGCCCTATCTCGTACGGACAGACCGTACAGGCAAGGAGGTTATCTATGAGTAAGATTATTTGCGACGTCTGCGGGACGGCTTATCCGGACACCGCCGATCAATGCCCGATTTGCGGCTGCGCCCGTTCCGGCGGAAATCAGCCTGCTGTAGATATGCCCGACGGCGCTCAGGCCGGGGAAGAGAGAACCTATACGCCGGTGAAGGGCGGCCGGTATTCGGCGGCCAACGTCCGCAAGCGCAATCAGGCGGCCCGTGCGGCGGCCCCCAAGGCGGAGCGTCAGGCGCCCCGGAACGGCAGTAATCGGGGCCTTGTGATTCTGGCGGTGATTCTGGCGCTGGCCATTGTGGCGGTGCTGGCCTACATCGGCATTCAGTACTTCCCGGAAAAGCTGGGTCTGTCCGGCAAGAAGCCCACGGGCACCACGAACTCCACGACCACCGCACCGGTGGAAACCACGGCGGCGTCGGCGCTGGAATGCACGGAGCTGAAGCTCTCCGATACGGCCATCGAGCTGAAGGAGGAGGGGCAGGCCTACCTGCTCAGCGCCACCCCCACGCCGGCCAATACCACCGACACGGTGACCTATGCTTCCGCCGATCCTGCCATTGCCACGGTCAACGCCCGGGGCAAGATTGTGGCGGTGGCGCCGGGCCAGACGGTGATTACCGTCACCTGCGGCACGGTTCAGAAAACCTGCCGGATCAGCTGCACCTTCAAGGCGGCGGTGACGGAGCCGACCACCCAGCCCACCGAGCCGTCCACCACGGCGGCGGACAACGAGAAGCTGGCGCTGAATCGGGAGGATATCACGTTCTCCTATCAGGGCGAGGAGTGGCAGCTCTATGACGGCTCCATCGGCAAGACGCTGCTGACCTGGACCAGTGACGATCCCTCGGTGGCCACGGTAAATAACGGCAACGTGGTGGCGGTTGGCCCCGGCATGACGGAGGTTCACGCGGAGTACAACGGCCAAAAGGTCTCCTGCATCATCCGCTGCTCCTTCTCCGACGAAGGCGGCTTCAATACCGGCGTCGGCGAGGGCTAAAAGAAAAAACTGCGGCAGCACGCGTTTTGCGTGCTGCCGACGTTTATTCCTGCGCCATGGTCTGCTTCCGGCGGAAGAAGAACGAAATGCACCACAGACCGGCAAGGCCCACCAGCGTATAGACGATCCGGCTGAATACCGCGGCCTGACCGCCGAAGAGCCATGCCACCAGGTCAAACCGGAAAATACCCACCAGCCCCCAGTTCAGGCAGCCGATGACCGATAAAATCAGTGCAAGTGTATCCATGTGATTACCTCCCGTTTGATTGATATCCCTAGGATTCCCGAAAACGGGAAAATGATACGGCCCAGGGAAAAGCAATTGCAAAAAACCGGCGGATACGGTATAATAAATCAAAACGGGCAAGACGGAGGAGCTTATTATGACCACGCTTTATGAGGGCGCATTTGCCAAACTGAATCTGACGCTGGACGTGCTGGGCAAGCGGCCGGACGGCTATCACAATCTGCAAAGCGTCATGCAGACCATTTCCGTCCGGGACGACGTGGAAATCGATCTGGACACCGGGAAGGACTGGACCCTTTCCTGCGACCGGGCGGAGATCCCCACCGACGAAACCAATCTGGCCTGGAAGGCGGCGAAGGTGTTCTTTGACCTGACCCACCGGGACCCCAACGGCCTTGCCATCCGGATCACCAAGCGGATCCCGTCGCAGGCGGGTCTCGGCGGCGGCAGCGCCGACGCGGCGGCGGTGCTCCGGGCGCTGAACAAGCACTACGGCAGCCCCCTGTCCATTCTGGCGCTGGCGGAGCTTGGCGCGGAGGTGGGCAGCGACGTGCCCTTCTGCACCCTGTGCGGCACGGCCATGGTGGAGGGTCGGGGCGAGCGGCTGCGGAAGCTGCCGGACCTGCCGGACTGCGTGTTCGTCATCTGCAAGCCGGACTTTTCCTCCTCCACGCCGGAACTTTACCGGAAGCTGGACGAGACGGCCATTGCCAAACATCCGGACAACCGGGCCATGGAGTCGGCGCTGCTGGCCGGGGACATCGGCCGGGTGGCGGATCAGATTTTCAACGTATTTGACCCGGTGGTGACGGCGGAGCATCTGGAGCTGAACTACATCAAGTCCATTCTCAACAGCTACGGCTCGCTGGGCCAGCAGATGACCGGCTCCGGTTCGGCGGTGTTCGGCATCATGCCAAGCTTTGAATTTGCCGCCGTGGCCTGCAATATGCTGAAAGAGAACTATCCCAAGGTATTTATTGCCAAACCTGTATAATTCCGGCGAATGCCGCCCAAACTGAGAGTATTCTCAATTTGGGCGGTGTTTTTATGAAAAAATGGTGCAGGCGGCTTCTTTGTGTCGGCGCGGCGGCGGCTCTGGTCTGGTGCGGCAGCGTGGTGCTGGACCGGCAGCGGCTGAACCGGGACCTGATCCGGCTTCATGTGGTGGCCAATTCCGATTCCGAGGCGGATCAGCAGATCAAGCTGCAGGTCCGGGATGCGCTGACGGCGCAGCTGCGGCAGGATCTGGACGGGGTGACGGACGTGTCGCAGGCCATGGCCTGCTTAAGCTGCCGCTTGCCGGAGCTGGAGCAGCTGGCCAACACGGTGCTTGACGCCATGGGCGTGGCGGACCGGGCGGCGGTGCGGCTGGATCGGGAGCCGTTTCCCACCCGGGACTATGAGACCTTTTCCCTCCCGGCGGGGGTTTATCAGGCCCTGCGGGTGACCATCGGCAAGGGGGAGGGGCACAACTGGTGGTGCGTGGTGTTTCCTCAGCTGTGCCTTCCGGCGGCGGAGGAATCGGTGGAAGCGGCGGCAGAGGAAGCGGGCTTTGACGACCCGCTGACCGGCGCCATCACCGGCCGGACGCCCTACCGGCTCCGGTTTTTCCTGCTGGACTGGCTGGGCAAAGGCGAGAATCTGCTGTTTGCCGGGAATTAGTACCTGTTATTCGGACGGAATTTATGGTATGATAGCGGCAGACGAGAGAAAAAGGAGGACTGCCTATGCTGCAGCTGCTGCTTGGAACGGACTGGACCGCCAATCGGGAGGAAATTCTTCACCGGATTGCCGCCGATGTGGCGGCGGAGCGGCCCGGACGGATTTTAATGGTGCCGGAGCTGATCAGCCACGAGACGGAGCGCCGCCTGTGCGCGGCGGCGGGGGATACCGCCAGCCGATTTGCCGAGGTGCTGTCCTTCACCCGGCTGGCCCGGCGGGTGGCGGATGCCGCAGGCTATGGCGCGGAGCCGTGTCTGGACGGCGGCGGCCGGGTGGTTGCCATGGCGGCGGCGGCCCGGAGCCTGCACAGCCGTCTGAAGGCCTACGCGGCGGTGGAAACAAAGCCGGAATTTCTGACGGGGCTTGTGGAGGCCGTGGATGAATTCAAGCGCTGCTGCATTTCGGCGGCGGACCTGCGGCAGGCTGCGGCGGAGACGGAGGGAGGCTTTTCCCAGAAGCTGGAGGAGCTTTCGTTGCTGCTGGAGGCCTACGACAGCCTGTGCAGCCGGGGCAAGCGGGATCCCCGGGACCAGATGACCTGGGTGCTGGAACGGCTGGAGGACAGCGATTTTGCCCAGACCCACACCTTTTACATTGACGGATTTCCGGATTTTACCCGGCAGCATCTGGCCATTCTGGAGCATCTGATCCTCCACAGCCCCGGCGTGACGGTGAGCCTGACCTGCGACGGGCCGGATTCCGCCGACCCGGCCTTTGAAAAAGCCGGGCAGACGGCCCGGGAGCTGCTCCGCTGCGCCGAACGGCAGGGTGTTCCGGTGGAGATCCGGACGGTCCCCGCCCCCCGGATGCCGCTGGAAGCGGCCCGGCAGAAGCTGTTTCAGGGCAGCCTGACGCCGGACCCGGCGCTGCAGGGCAGGCTCCACCCGGTGCTGTGCCCCACGCCCTATGACGAGTGCCGCAGCGCGGCCCGGCGGATTCTGGAGCTGGTGCGGGGCGGCTGCCGCTATCGGGACATCACCGTGGTCTGCACGGACATGGCGTCCTACCAGCCGCTGATCGATCAGGTGTTCCACCGGTGCGGCATTCCGGTGTATCACTCCGGAAAAGAAGACATTCTGCAGAAATCCGTGGTGGCCACCGTCCTTTCCGCCGTCAACGCTGCGCTGGGCGGGTTGGAGCAGAGGGAAGTGCTGCGGTATTTCAAGTCGGTGCTGTCGCCGCTGGACGCGGACACCTGTGACCGGGTGGAGAACTATGCGGTGATCTGGGGCATCCGGGGCGACGGCTGGAAGCAGGTCTGGACCCGGCATCCGGACGGCCTCGGCGGCGTGTGGGACGACGACGCCCGGCAGCGGCTGGACCGGCTGAACGAGGCCCGGGCTGCCGCCGTGGAGCCGCTGGCCCGGCTGCAGGCGGGCTTCCGGGCGGCGGAAAATCTGGCCGGACAGGTGCAGGCCCTTTACGGCTTTCTGGAAGAGATGGAGCTGGCGGACCGGCTGCGTCGGCTGGCGGAGGAAATGGATGCCTCCGGCGAGGACCGGGAGGCCCAGATCCTCAATCAGCTGTGGGAAATCCTGCTGACGGCGCTGGAGCAGCTTTACGACGTGCTGGGCCGGACGGTGTGGGAGCCGGAGGCCTTTGCCCGGCTGCTGGCGCTGCTGCTGAGCCAGTACGACGTGGGTACCATCCCACCGGTGCTGGATGCGGTCACCGCCGGACCGGTCAGCGCCATGCGCTGCCAGCAGGAAAAGCACTTGCTTCTGCTGGGGGCCGAGGAGGGCAAGCTGCCGGGCTACGGCGGCGCCCAGGGTATCCTCACCGACGGGGAGCGGGTGGCGCTGCGGGCGTTGGGCCTGCCCCTGACCGGCGGTGCGCTGGAGGGCCTTCAGGCGGAATTTGCCGATATTTACGGCGTTGTGTGCGGCGCATCGGAAACGGCATCGATTTTCTGCCCGGCGGGGCAGCCGTCCTTTGTGTTCCGGCGGCTGGCGGCGCTGGCAGGCGGCACGGAGGAGGACCGGCCCGCGCCGGAGGCGGCACTGACGGATCCCTGGGAGGCCGGGGCCTATCTGGCGGGCTGCGGCGCGTCGGAGACGGCGGCACGGCTGGGGGTCCTCGACGCCTACCGGGAGGTCCGGGGGCGACGGGGCTATACGCTGGGCGCCATGTCCGGGGAGACCGTCCGGGCGCTGTACGGCAGTCGGCTGCGGCTGTCGGCGTCCCAGATTGACCGGCAGGCGGAGTGCCGCCTGTCCTATTTCCTGAAATACGGCCTGAAGGCGCAGGAGCGGAAGGAAATCACCGTGGACCCGGCGGAATTCGGTACTTATGTTCATGCGGTGCTGGAGCAGACGGCCCGGGAGATCCGGGACCGGGGCGGCTTCCGGATGGTGACGCTGGAGGAAACGCTGGCCATTGCGGCCCGCCATTCTGCGGCCTATGCCGGGGAGCGGTTTGCCCAGCTGGATTCCGAGCGTCAGAATTATCTGTTCCGCCGCAACGGGCAGGAGCTGGAGATGGTGGTGCGGGAGCTGTGGCAGGAACTGCACGGCGCATCCTTCGCGCCGGTGGATTTTGAAGTCGCCTTCGGCGCCGGGGAGGGCCTGCCGGCCATTGCGGTGCCCGGGCGGAAGATGGACGCCATCCTGCGGGGCTTTGTGGACCGGGTGGACGTGTGGCAGTCGGCGGGAAGCCGGTATTTCCGGGTGGTGGACTACAAAACCGGGAAAAAGGACTTTGATTACTGCGACGTGCTCAACGGCGTGGGGCTTCAGATGCTGCTGTATCTCTTTGCGCTGGCCGAGGGCGGCGAAGCGGTCGTAGGCGCCGGGGCGGTCCCGGCGGGGGTACAGTACTTCCCGGCCCGGGCACCGCTGCTGTCGGCGGACGGAGAGCTGACCGAGGAGGAAGCGGCCCAGGCCCGGGTGAAGGAATGGAAGCGCAAGGGCCTGCTTTTGGAGGACGAGACGGTGCTGGACGCCATGGAGTCCCCGGAGGCGCCGGGGCGGCTGTGCTGTACCCGGAAAAAGGACGGCACGCTGACCGGCGACCTGGCGGACCGGGAACAGCTGGGACAGCTGCGGCAGTATGTCTTTGCACTGGTGGGCCGGATGGTGGACGACATTGCCTCCGGCAATGTGACGCCGAACCCCTACACCCGGGGTACCAGCCACAACGCCTGCACCTTCTGCCCCTACGGGCCGATCTGCCATCCGGCGGACGTGGCCGGGCGGCGGAACTACAAAGCGGTAACGGCCCAGCGGTTCTGGGAAGAAATCGGAAAGGAGACGGAGCATGGCTGAAACCTTAACCCCCCAGCAGAAGCAGGCGGTGGAAAACCGGGGCGGTAAGCTGCTGGTTTCGGCGGCAGCCGGATCGGGCAAAACCAAGGTGCTGGTAGACCGGCTGATGCGGTATCTGACGGACCCGGCGGACCCGGCCAATCTGGACGATTTCCTGCTGATTACCTATACCAAGGCTGCCGCGGCGGAGCTGCGGGGGAAAATTGCGGCCAAGCTGGCCGAACGGATTGCCGAAGCGCCGGGCAACCGGCATTTGCAGCAGCAGATGCAGCGGCTGTATCTGGCGAAAATCTCCACAGTCCACGCCTTCTGCGGCGATTTGCTCCGGGAGTACGCCTATCGGCTGGACCTTCCGGCGGATTTCCGGGTGGCGGACGAAAACGAGTGCGCCGAGCTGCGGAGCGCGGCCATGGAGCAGGTACTGGAGCAGGCCTACGACCGGGCGGGGGACGATCCGGATTTCTGCGCCTTCGCCGACAGTCAGGGCCTTGGCCGGGATGACCGGCTGGTGCCGGAGATTCTGCTGAAGGTGTACGACAGCGCCCGGTGCCATCTGGATCCGGAGAAATGGCTGGCCCGGTGTCTGGACGGGGCGGAAACGGAAGGCATCACCGATGCCGGGCAGACGGTCTGGGGCCGGTACCTGACGGCGGCGCTGTTTGACGAGCTGGACCGGCAGATTACGTCTCTGCAGCGGTGCGCCGACGCGGCGGCCCGGACAGGGGAAATGGGAAAACCGGCGGCGCTGCTGGAGAGCACGCTGCTTCAGCTGCGGACGCTGCGGCAGAGCGGCAGCTGGGACGAAATCCGGGCCAACGGTCGGATTGATTACGGGCGGCTGGCCTTTTCCAAGAAAAATCCGGACCCGCTGCTGGCCGAGCAGATCAAAGCGGTCCGGGCGGCCTGCAAAAAAAGTCTGGAAACGGCGCTGCGCCGGTTTTCGGACCCGTCGGAGCGGGTACTGGAGGATCTGCGCCGGTCCGGCGGCGCGGTGCGGGGCATGGTCGGGCTGGTGCGGCAGTTCTCCGAGGCCTATGAGCAGGCCAAGAAGCGCCGCCGGATTCTGGATTTCGGCGATCTGGAGCACCGGACGCTGGACCTGCTCTACGGAAGAAGCCGCACCGGCCTGACGGCGGCTGCGGCGGAAATCGGCAGCTGGTTCCGGGAGATCATGGTGGACGAGTATCAGGACACCAACGCCGTGCAGGATGCCATTTTCAGCGCCCTGACGGCAAAGCGGCAGAACTGCTTTCTGGTGGGCGACGTGAAGCAGTCCATCTACCAGTTCCGGCTGGCGGACCCGGGGATTTTCCTTCAGAAGTACGAAACCTACGTTCCGGCGGAGGCGGCCGCCCCCGGCGAGGGGCGGAAAATCCTGCTCAGCAGCAACTTCCGGTCCGGCGGCGCCGTGCTGGACGCCGTGAACGACGTGTTTGCGGACTGTATGTCCCCGGAAATCGGCGGCCTGCGGTACGGCGAGGATGAGCGTCTCCGGGAGGGCATTCCCCACGTCCCGCTGGGGGAGCCGGAGGTGGAGCTGTACGCCCTGACGGTCCGGGAGGATACATACGCCGAGGAGGCGGCCTTTACCGCCCGGCGGATCCGGCAGCTGCTGGACGGCACGCACATGGTCCGGCAGGGGGAGACGCTGCGGCCCATCCGGCCGGAGGACATTGCCGTCCTGCTGCGCTCCCCGGGTTCCGTGGGGGCGGTCTACGAGCAGGCGCTGGCGGCGGAGGGCATCCGCTGTGCCAGCAGCGGCGGGGTCAATCTGCTGGAAACGCCGGAAATTGCCACGCTGCGGGCGCTGCTTCAGACCGTCAGCAACCCCCGGCAGGATATTCCGCTGGCGGCGGTGCTGGCAAGCCCGGTGTTTGCCTTTACCGCCGAGGATCTGGCCCGGATGCGGGCCGGATGCCGGACGGGAAGCCTGTACGAAGCGCTGTGCGCGTGGGACAGCCCCAAAAGCATCGCCTTCCGGCAGACGCTGGACACGCTGCGGCGGGCGGCCCGGCTGGATACGCTGGCGGGACTGCTGGAACGGATTTTTGCACTGACCCGGATGGACAGCCTTTACGGCGCCATGGAGGGCGGGGCAGGCAGACGGACAAATTTGCAGCTGTTCTATCAGCTGGCGGTGGATTTTGAAAACGGCAGCCGCCGGGATCTGGAGCAGTTTCTGGATCATTTGCAGGCGCTGGAGGCCAAGGGGCTGATGACCGCGTCGGAGCAGGCCGGGGCGGGCTGCGTGACGCTGATGAGCATCCACAAGTCCAAGGGACTGGAATTTCCGGTGGTGTTCCTCGGCGGCCTTTCCCGGGAGTTCAACCGGGAAAGCCAGCGGGCCCAGGTCCTCTGCGACCGGGAGCTGGGGCTGGGGCTGTCCGCCGTGGACCTGGGGACCCGGGTCCGATATCCCACGGCAGCCAAACGGGCCATTGCGGTGAAATCTGCGGCGGAAAGCCTGTCGGAGGAGCTGCGGGTGCTGTATGTGGCCATGACCCGGGCCAGAGACCGGCTGATTATGACCTATGCGGGCCGGAATCTGCCGTCGGAGCTGGGCACCATGGCACTGCGGCTGGCGAAAAGCGACCCGGTGCTGTTGGCGGGGGACGTGGTTTGCCCGGGAGAATGGGTTCTTCTGTCGGCATTGCGCAGGACTGAGGCCGGTGCTCTGACGACGTTGGCCGGCTGCCCGGTGGAGGGCCGGGTCCGGCCCCATCCGTGGAAAATTGAGGTGACGGAGGCACCAGCACCGGAAGAGGCGGAGGCGCTTCCGGTGCCGGAGGAAAAGCCGGCGCTTCCGCCGGAAACGGCGGCGCTTCTGGGCCGCAGCCTGGCCTTTGCCTATCCCTATCCGGCGGCGACCCGGGCACCCTCCAAGCAGACGGCCACCGCCCAGAAGGGCCGGGAGAAGGACGAGGAGGCGGCGGAGCAGGCGCCTGCCGCAAAAGCGCCCCGCCGCACCTGGCGCAGGCCGGGGTTTGCCGGGGCGGAGCCTCACGGCAAAGCCTACGGCACGGCGGTACACGGCGCCATGCAGTACCTGCGCTTCGCGTGCTGCGGCAGCCGGGCGGGCATCGAGGCGGAGCTGCACCGGCTGGTGGAGCAGCGGTTCCTGTCCCCGGAGCAGGGGGCCATTGTACCGGCGGACCGGCTGGCGGCCTTTTTTGAGACGCCGCTGGGGAAAAAGCTCTGCACCGGCGGAAAGGTCCTGCGGGAATTCAAATTTTCCGTTCTGGAGGACGGAAAAACATGGGATCCGGCGCTGGAAGGGGAGAAAATCCTGCTTCAGGGCGTGGTGGACTGCGCCCTGCTGGAGGACGACGGCATCACCGTGCTGGATTTCAAGACGGATTTCGTCACGGAGGACACGCTGTCGGCGGTGACGGCCCGGTACGCACCCCAGGTGAATACCTACGCCGCCGTGCTGGCCCGGATTTACCGGCTACCGGTGAAGCAAAAGTTGTTGTACTTTTTCCACTTGAATTGCTTTTCGGAATTGCCCATGATAGAATGGGTGAAAAGATCACAGAAAAAGGAGAATGACATATGATTCCTTTCCGCACCGATGATTACGGCCCTGGCATCTGCTACGAAACGGCGGAGGGCCAGACGGTCCTGCCCATCCGCCCCGGTGAAACGGTGAGCCGGGACGGCCTGTCCGCCCGGCTGACGCAGCATCCCATTCCCGAGGGACTGGCTCTGACGATCCACTTGTGGGCAGACCGGCCGCTGACGCTGCAGCGTCTTGGCTTCCGGCTGGGCATCGACTGCTATATGGATACCTACCCGGCATGGAACGAGAAATTCTTCCCCACGGCCCTGCGCTGCGAAAAGAAGGGGTTCTGGTCCTGCTTCCGCTCGCCGCTGGGAAAGATGATTTCCGTCTGCGCGCCGACCGGCGTGGTTTCCTGGCGCAACGAGTATAACCGGACGCCCGACGGCGACGTGGGCCACCGGATCTATACCAGTACGGTGGATTTCCTCAATCGCTACCCCCAGCCGGCCCGACATCCCCTGTCGCCTGCGGCGCTGACGCCGGAGGGCATGGAAATCACCCTGTATTATGGCTGCCCGGCAGACGAGGTGGCCATGGAGGACTTTGTGGCGCGCTATGCCGGCCTGACGATCCCTCATGCGGAACGCTATACGCTGGAACCGGGGCAGACGGCCATGGTGGACGGGCGGGAACTGGCGCAGCCCCTGCATGACGGCGTCAATACCGTGACGGCGCCGGGGCAGGCGGAGCTGACGCTCTATGTACGCCGGGATTGGATGACCTATCTGGATGCGGCACGCCGGAGCGCGGAGCGGTGCCAGCAGAAGCCGGGCACCCACTGCGAGAGCTGGTACGGCTATTTCAGCCGGGTGCAGCATGCGACAATCTGCCGGGACGAATCCGAAACACAGCGGCTTTGCCAGGAATTTGACCGGTTTTTTGAAGAAATGACGCTGCGGGACAACGGGAAATGCCGGTTTAAGCCGGAAGCCGCACCGTGGCGGCTGCAGAATGTCTCGAGTATGCTCTCACTGCTGGCGGATTTTTACGAGCTGACGGGTGACCGGAAGTATCTGGACGACGGCAATGACCTTTCCGAATCGCTGCTGGCGGATCAGGCGGAGGACGGAAGCTACCGCTGCCACGGGACCCACTACACCTGCGTGATCTATCCGGCCAAATCCATGCTGGAATTCGCCCTCGCCGAGAAAAAAGCGGGGGAGACGGCCCGCTATCGCCGTCACTACGACAGCGCCTTCCGGGCCATCGAAAATCTGGCCGTGCTGATGGACAACATCCAGACCGAAGGCGAAATGACCTTTGAGGACGGCATGATTTCCTGCGAAAGCCTTCAGCTTGGCTACCTGGCGACCCTCCTGCCGGAGGGCCCGGAGCGCCGCCGGTTTGCGGAGGCGGCGGAGACGATTCTCCGGAAGCATCGCTGCCTGGAGCAGCAGATTCTGCCGGACTGCCGGGTGCGGGGCTGCACGACCCGGTACTGGGAGGCCCGGTACGATCTGAACTTCTTTGCCAATATGCTCAACAGCCCCCACGGCTGGACCAGCTGGAAAACATACGCCACCTACTACCTGTACCTGCTGACGGGCAAGCTCTCCTATCTGCGGGACACGATGGATACGCTGGGGGCCTGTATGCAGTGCGTGGACGCCCAGGGCGTCCTGCATTGGGGCTATGTGGCGGACCCGTGGGTGAAGGGCCGCTGTCTGAGCCGGGAAACCCGGCCGGGCCATATCCGCTTTACCGAGACGGTGGTGGGCGAAACGTACCTGCCGATGATTTCCGACTGGTACCGGGAGCCGGAGGGCGCCATGCCGCTGCAGTATCTTTCCAGCGCTACGGACGAGACCCATTGGGCGGAGGAATACGGCGGTAGCTGCGACAACGACGTTCACGAGCACTTCAAGTGCTTGACGGAGACGGTGTTCGGCAAGGCCTTCGTGCATCTGGCAGGCGGCTGCCCGGTTCTGTACAACTGCCGCAGCGGGGAAGACGGCTTCGTCTGCACGGACCCCCATCTGACGACCTGGGTGGTGCGCTCCGAGGCGGAGGGAACGCTGACGCTCAACGGCAGGGCGTATCCGGTTCACCCGGGCATTCAGGAAATTCCGGTCTGAACGATCAGGGCCGACGCATCAGTTGTGATGCGTCGGCCCTTGGCGGTTATTTGCCCTGGTTCTGGGTCCGGTTTTCCGTTTTGTTTTCGCTGCGCTGGTTCTCGCTCCGATGATTTTCGGTGCGGTTTTCCTTGGTTTCCGGATGTTCGTTCCGATTCTGACGATTCATAGTGAAATCCTCCGATTTTCGTATTGCGGCATGGCCGCAGGACCAGTTTGCCCCAAAGGGTCAGACTTTATCCTTCGGCCGGAAAATCAGGCTGCAGAGCAGCCCGGCCACCACAGCCACGGTGATCCCTCCGGCGGTGGCGGTGAGCCCGCCGGTGAAAATGCCGAGGAAGCCCTGCTCCTGTACCGCTTCCCGGACGCCCTTGGCCAGGGTGTAGCCGAAGCCGGTCAGCGGCACTGTGGCACCGGCCCCCGCAAAGTCCGCCAGTGGCTCGTACAGCCCCACGGCGCCCAGAATCACACCGGCCACCACATAGCTGACGAGAATCCGGGCCGGGGTCAGAGCGGTTTTGTCAATAAGAATCTGGCCGATCAGGCACAGCAGACCGCCCACCAGAAAGGCTTTTACATACTCCATTTACGGTTCCTCCCTTCGCCCGATGGCCACGGCATGGCATACGCCGGGAATGGGCAGCTTCTGCTGGGTGGACGTGGGGGACAGCAGCGCCCCGGTGCCGCAGAACAGGATCCGCTTCAGCGCTCCCTGCCGCAGCATGGGCAGAAAATGGCCGCACAGCGTGACGGCGCTGCATCCGCAGCCGGAGCCGCCGGAATGGACGTCCTGCCGGGTGTTGTCGAAAATCAGGCAGCCGCAGTCCTCCAACATGCCGTCCAGCGCGACGCCGTCCTGCAGCGCCAGCTCCAGCAGAAGCTCCCGGCCCACCTGTCCCAGATCGCCGGTGACGATGCGGCTGTAATCCGTCGGTTCCCGGCCGAAATCCTCCAGATGGGTCCGGATGGTTTCCCAGGCGGCGGGGGCCATGGCAGCGCCCATGTTGTTGGCATCGGTGATGCCGAGATCCGTCACCACGCCCACGGTACAGCCCTCGATGGCCGGGCCGACGCCGCTGCCGCTGAGCAGCACCGCCCCGGCGCCCGTGACGGTCCACTGGGCGGTGGGAGTCCGCTGGCCGCCGTAGCCCAGCGGGAACCGGTACTGCCGCTCCGACGAGGCAAAGTGGGAGGAGGTCATGGCGGCCGCCCGGTCGGCATAGCCGCCGCCGATGACCATGGCCCCCAGCAGCAGGCTTTCGGCCATGGTGGAGCAGGCACCGTACAGCCCCAGATGGGGAATTCCCGTGTTGCGAAGGGAGAAGGAGGAGCCGATGCACTGATTCAGCAGGTCGCCGGACAGCACCAGATCCAGCTGCTCCGGCTTCAGCCCGGCCTTCCGGCACAACGTTTCCAGCGCCAGCTGCTGCATCCGCTTTTCGGCCTGCTCCCATGTTTTCTGGCCGAACCGGGTGTCCGCCGACGTGACGTCAAAGCAGCCGCCCAGCGGCCCCATGGACTCCTGCTTACCGGCCACGCTGGCCCATGCGGCGAGAATCGGTGGCCGGGCGGGTACAAAGCTCCGCCGTCCCCGTTTTTGCGTTTGCATGGAATCACCTCTTTCCGTTTTCCCTAGTATGCGCCGTTTCTCATTGAAAAATCGCCGCAATTCTGAAAATTGCGGCGATTTTTTATCCGAAATATTGGGGAAAACGCTGGCGGATGGCCACAATGTCCACGCTGCCCCGGTTGAGGTGGCGCTGCATGACGGCCTTGGCCTCCTCCGGCGCGCGCCGGGCGATAGCCTCCACGATGGCGTCGTGATCCTCAATGATGGACAGATCCCGGATGTCGTGGAGGGCGATGGTCCGCACCCGGTCAAAATGAACGGCCAGCCGGGCGACCATCCGGTAAACGTCCTCCATCCGGGCAATCCGGAACAGCTGGGCGTGGAGCCGGTTGTCCAGCTCCATGATGGGAGCAATCCGGTTGTTTTCCCGGTAGAAGGCCTGAAGCCGGACGTTTTCCCGCAGGTCCCGGAGGTCGGCCTCATCGGCCCGGGCGCAGACCAGCTCCACCACGGCACATTCCAGCACGGAGCGGGAAAACCGGGCTTCTTCCACCAGCGCTTCGTCGATCGGCGCCACCATGCTGCGCTTCTGGGGGGCAACGACCACCAGCCGGTCCTGCGAAAGCTCGATGAGGGCCTCCCGCACCGGCGTCCGGGACAGGCCCAGCTGGGCGGCCAGCTCGCTTTCGCTGATGAGACTGCCGGGGGGCAGGGCCAGCCGGACAATGTTGTCCCGGATGACCCGCAGGGCGTACTGCCGCCCCGTTTCCCGGGAAAGCCGGGGCGTGACCTCCATGGCGGTTACGCCAGGCACGATTTCAGCGTCTGCCGGACGGCGCCGGGACCGGCCAGCATCCGGCCAAACAGCTCTTCGATCTTTTCACCCAGCCCGGCGGCGGTCAGATCCGTGCCGAACAGGGAGACGTTGGAGAGAATGGGGGCAAGCTTGCCTGCGGCGCTGTCCGGACGGCCGAATTCGACACCGGCCAGCTGGGCGCGCAGCGTGTCCAGCATGGGGTCCGGGCTACACGTCATGGGATGGCCCTCGTCGTCCACGGCCAGCAGGTACCGCAGCCAGCCTGCGATGGCCAGCGGAATGCCCACCAGATCGGCGGCATTGCGGCCGGGGTCGGCGACGTATTTTTTTACGGTTTCGCCGAACCGGACGCCCACCTTCTGGCTGGTGTCGGTGGCGATCCGCTGGGGCGTGTCGGGAATGAAGGGGTTGGGCAGCCGCTGGGTCATCACCTCGTCCAGGAAGGCCCGGGGGCTGAGGATGCCCGGGTCCACCACCACGGGCAGGCCCTCGTCATAGCCGATTTTCTGCACCAGCGCCGTCAGCTCCGGATCCTTCATTTCGGCGGCGATGGAACGGTAGCCCAGCAGGCAGCCGTAGACCGCCAGCGCGGTATGCAGCGGGTTGAGGCAGGTGGTGACCTTCATGGTTTCGGTTTTATTGACGGTGTTCCGGTCGGTCAGGTAGGCACCGGCTTTCTCCAGCGGCGGGCGGCCGTTGGGGAACCGGTCCTCCATCACCAGATACTCCGGCTTCTCCGCGTTGACGAAGGGGGCGCTGTTGGTCCGGGGATCCGTGGGAATCAGACCCATGTCCGCAATACCGGCGGCGGTCAGGCTTTCGGCAATGTCGGCGCTGGGCCGGGGGGTGATTTTGTCGATCATGGTCCAGGGGAAGGAGACGTTCTCCTCGTTTTTCAGCCAGGCAAGGAAGGCGTCGTCCACAAAGCCGTGATCCTTCCAGCCCTCCGCCACGGCCAGGACGCTGGCGCGGAGCTTTTCGCCGTTGTGGGAGCAGTTGTCCATGCTGACCACGGCCAGCGGGGCGCCGCCTGCCCGGTACCGCTCCAGCAGCATGGCGGCTGTGACGCACATGGCGTTGCAGCAGCTTTCCGGACCGGCCTCCAGTTCGGCGGCCACCTCCGGCATCAGATTGCCGTGGAGGTCCTTCAGCGCGTAGCCCTTTTCCGTAATGGTAAAGCTGACCATTTGCAGCGACGGATTGCGGAACATGGCGGCCAGCGCCTGCCGGTCGGCCGGGTAGTCCGGATGGATGCACAGCGCCCGGGCCACGGAGGCGATGACCTCCTTTTCCGTGGAGCCGTCGGGCAGCAGGCTGACCAGCAGCGTCAGATTGTCGAAGGGACGGTAGACCTTCTCCACCAGCGCCGTGTTGTGGGTGCTGACGGCGACGATGCCGCTTTTTTCCAGCCCGGCGCTGAGCAGCGTCTGCTGCAGGCGGGCGATAAAGGCCCGGAAAATGTTGCCGGCGCCGAAATGAATCCACACGGGGTGGGCGTCGGTTTCCGCCGCCATGGCGGCAGGATCGTACTGGGGCAGTGCCACACCGGCCTTTGCCCAGCCGGAATCCTTCAGTCCTTCATAAGACAGTTTCATGCCTGTTCCTCCTGACTCATTTTGCAGATGGCTTCCCACAGACCGTTCAGGTACACGGCGCCCAGCGCCCGGTCATACAGGCCGTAGCCGGGGCGGCCGACCTCGTCCCAGATCATCCGGCCGTGGTCCGGGCGGATGTAGGTATCGGGGCAGGTGTCGTAAACGGCCTTCATGATGGCGAACAGATCCAGATCGCCGGTGGAAGACAGATGGGCGGCCTCCCGGAACTTGTGATGGCCGAGATGCTTGACGTTGCGGACGTGGAGACAACCGATGCGGTCCATGGCGCCGAAGTGGCGGATGATGGCGGGCAGGTCGTTGGCCGGATCGGAGCCGAGGGAGCCGGTGCAGAGGCACAGCGTGTTGCAGGGGGAGTCGTGGAGCGCCACGATTTTGTCGAAATCCGCCTGGCTGTGGGCAATCCGGGGCAGGCCGAAGATGGGCCAGGCGGGGTCGTCGGGATGGACGGCCATTTTGACACCGCATTCCTCGCAGGTGGGCAGAATGCCGTCCAGAAAATACTTGTAGTTGGCCCGCAGGTCGTCCTCGGTGATGGACTTGTAGCGGTTCATGGTGGTTTCCAGCTCGGCCAGCCGGTCCGGCTCCCAGCCGGGGAGCGTAAAGCCGTTGCAGTTTTCAATGGTGCTGCGGACCAGATCCACGGGGGTCATGGCCCCCAGCTCCGCCTCGTCGAAATACAGGCTGTTGGAGCCGTCCTCGGGGATCGGCCGGGCCAGATCGGTGCGGAGCCAGTCAAACACCGGCATGAAGTTGTAGACGATGACCTTGATGCCGTATTTGGCCAGATTGCGGATGGTGGTGCAGTAATTTTCAATGTAGCGGTCCCGGGTGGGCAGGCCCATCTTGATGTCCTCGTGGACGTTGACGGACTCGATGACCTCCACCTCCAGCCCGGCGGCGTGGACCTCCTCCACATAGGCCCGGATTTCCTCCTCGGTCCAGACCTCACCGGCGGCCTTCCAGTCCAGAACGCCCATCAGGCCGGTCATGCCGGGAATCTGCCGGATGTACTTCAGCGGGATGCTGTCGCTGCCGCTGCCGTACCAGCGAAACGTCATTTTCATATGCGTACCTCCTTCGCACAAGATAGATAGAATCAGTTTATCACAAAGGGCACGACTTGTCTACTAGTATACCAGTTAATTTTTACCCTTCTTTTTTGGTGATATTTCCGAATTTTTCCCAGGACACAATTCAAGAATTGATTTCCGTGACAATTGCGCTATAATGAATCCCAAAGGCAGATCAGGCCCTTCGGCCGGCCTGCGAAGAAACGGAGGAGCAAAACCATGAATGCAATCCAAGAGACCATTGCGGCCATCGGCGTGGTGCCGGTGATCAAGCTGTCCAATCCCGAGCGGGATGCGGCGCCTCTGGCCCGGGCGCTCTGCGCCGGCGGCGTGCCGGTGGCGGAGGTGACCTTCCGGGCGGCGGGGGCGGCCCGTGCCATCCGGATTATGTCCGAAACCTGCCCCGAGATGATCGTGGGCGCGGGCACCGTGCTGACCACGGCCCAGATTGACGAGGCGCTGGAGGCCGGGGCCAGATTTATCGTGTCGCCGGGCCTGGATCCGGAGCTGGTGGAATACTGCCAGAGCAAAAAGGTGACGATTTTCCCGGGCTGCACCACGCCGACGGATTACCACACGGCCTACAAGTACGGTCTGGAGGTGCTGAAGTTCTTCCCGGCGGAGCAGTCCGGCGGCCTGGCCAAGATCAAGGCCATGTCCGCGCCGTTCCCCATGTTCAAGATTATGCCCACCGGCGGCATCAACCTGAAAAATCTGGGCACCTACCTGTCCAGCCCGGTGATCTGCGCCTGCGGCGGCAGTTACATGGTCACGGCGGACCTGATTGAGAACGGAAAATGGGACGAGATCATCGACCTGTGCAAAAAATCCGTGGAAATTGTCAAGGAGGCAAGAGCAAAATGAGAGTCATTACCTTCGGCGAGCTGATGGTCCGGCTTCAGCCCTACAACTACGAGCGGTTCGTGCAGGCGGATCATCTGGAATTCAGCTTCGGCGGCGGAGAGGCCAATGTGGCGGTGTCCCTTGCCAACTACGGCATCGACGCGGCCTATGTGACCAAGCTGCCCGCCCATGCCATCGGCCAGGCGGCGGTGAACAGCCTGCGGCGTTTCGGCGTGGATACGTCGCTGATCGTGCGCGGCGGCAGCCGGATCGGCATCTATTACAATGAAAAGGGCGCGTCCCAGCGGGGCTCCGTCTGCATTTACGACCGTGCCCATTCCGCCATTCAGGAGGCGGCACCTTCCGATTTTGACTGGGATCGGATTTTTGAGGGGGCGGACTGGTTCCATTTCACCGGTATTACCCCGGCACTGGGACCCAATCTGGTGGAAATCTGCGAGGAAGCCTGCAAGGCGGCCAAGGCCCGGAACATCAAAATTTCCTGCGACCTGAACTACCGGGGCAAGCTCTGGACCCGGGAGCAGGCCCGTGAGGCCATGACCCGGCTGTGCCGGTATGTGGACGTGTGCATCTCCAACGAGGAGGACGCCAAGGACGTCTTCGGCATCGAAGCGGAGAAAACCGACATTTACGGCGGCAAGCTGAACCGGGAGGGCTATCAGTCCGTGGCCCGGCAGCTGGCGGAGCGTTTCGGCTTTGAAAAGGTGGCCATTACCCTGCGGGAGTCCCACAGCGCCTTTGACAACGGCTGGAGCGGAATGCTCTACGACGCGGCGGCCAACGAATACTGCTTCTCCAAGCAGTACGACCTGCACATTGTGGACCGGGTCGGCGGCGGCGATTCCTTCGGCGGCGGCCTGATTTACAGTCTGCTCACTGGCAAGACCACCCAGCAGGCGGTGGAATTTGCGGTGGCGGCATCGGCGCTGAAGCACTCCGTTGAGGGCGACTACAACATGGTCACCGTGGCGGAGGTGGAAAAGCTGGCGGGCGGCGACGGCTCCGGCCGGATCCAGCGGTAACAGAAAATGAAAAACCGCGGAATGGCACGCCATTCCGCGGTTTTTTGTGGATGTGGGGATGCTCAGCCCTCAAAGTCCTTCTCGTCCGCAACGGGAACGTCGGAGGATTCGGCCGGGGCTTCCGGTGCCTGGGCAGGGACAGCCTCGGGGGCCTTTTCTTCGGCCACGAAGGCTTCTTCCGGCACGGATTTGCAGCTGCAGGATCCACCGCAGAACTTGCCGCTGCACAGCTTCTTGGCCCAGGCGACAATCTGGTCGCCGTAGGTGGCGACAACGTAAACGGCACCGGCAACAGCCGCCAGCGCGGCGACGATCTTGGCAATGGTGTTGAAAACTTTCATAAAAAGAGCCTCCTGTTCAAAAGCTTTTTGGGTTTTGCTTTAGTATAACCGCCTTCCGGCCAAATTGCAACGGGGAAGGAGAGAAATTCTCAAAAATGTCACAATTCGCCCTCAGTCGATGTCGGCATTCACCTTTTCCGGCGCCGTATCCAGTACGTCCGGATGCTGCAGGATCCGGCGGAAGTACTTGAAGAAGGCGGCGTAGTAGTAGCCGTCGGCAATGCGCTCGTCCATGGTGAACTTGCAGTCCATGTATTTGCGCTGCACCACGGTGCCGTCCTCCTGCACCTCCAGCGCCCGGCGCTTGCAGCCGAAGGCGCCGAACACCGGCAGATTGCCGAAGTTATACAGGTGATGGTAGATCGGCGGAATGCCCAGCGAGCCCATGGAGGTCAAAAACAGGGAACCGTGGAAGGGGCTGACCTCCAGCAGGAACTGAGGCAGCAGACCGAAATAATCCAGCGTCCGCAGCAGCCAGACCGTGAATTTCAGCACCACGCCGGGAATCAGGGTCAGAATCCCGGCCACGTTGTCAAACGACGAGTCCAGCGGCGTGTTTTTCACCGCCTCCACCTGGGCGTTCATTTTGTTGTAGACGTCCTCGGCGGTGTCCCGGGGGCTTAAATGAACCTTGATGACCGTATCCGGGGCTTCCACGGACATTTCCTTCTTGATGGTCATGCAGAACTGGATGTCCTCCCCCCGGGAGTACACCCGCTGACCGGACAGAAAACGGTTCAGGGCCGGGTATTTGGCCACGCCCCGGCAGTAGGCGGCCAACAGAACGTGGGTAATGCCGAAATTGGTCAGGCCCTCCCGGCGCTTCTGGCGGATGTAGCGGTCAATCTGGGTGATTTCAAAGGATTCGGCGAACTGATTGGACGCGTCGTTGCGTGTGACCATGATGTAGGGGGAAACCTGGGACATGGGGGGCATGGTCCGCAGACGGCGGCCGTCGGTGCGGTCGCCCCAGGTGGGGTGGTATTCCCCCTGCGGGTGGAACCGGATGGCAAACACCAGCACAAACAGGCCGGCCAGCAGCAGAAGATCCGGCAGAATCCGCAGAATCAGGTCCACATTCCGGGCCATCAGCGCCCGCCGGTTGAGATACAGCAGCGTCACAAAGGGCAGGGCAAACAGGAAGAACAGGAACCAGGCCCGGCTGGCCCGTCCGGCGGTGATTTCGGTGTAGGTCACGGCAAAGCTCAGCAGCACCAGCCAGTACAGTCCGATGACCATTTTCCCGAAGCCGTAGCCGGTGACGGCAAAGGCGAAATACAGGGAGATCATCCAGATGGGAATGGCGGTTTTGTAGAATCTTTCCTTGCCGCCCGTCAGCGTGATGGACACATACAGCAGGCTTGCCGCCACCGGCAGAACGATTTGGCTCCACACTTGCAGCGAGCCGCCGGTTCCTTTCACACCGGCGATCACAATGCGGGCCACTGCCGAGCAAACCAGGCACAGCGCCATCAACCAGGTCAGCGCGTTTTTACGGCTGACGTAGAAATGTGTTCTCTTTTCCATATTGTCATTATAAGGGAAGCGGCGCGGTTTGGCAATCCCTATTTTCGAAAGGCTCGCCCTCTACGGCGCGGCGCAGCGCCCCAATGTAGCCGGGATCGGTGCCGCAGCAGCCGCCCAGCAGGGAAGCGCCCATCTGGGCGCACCGGGCGCCGATGGCGGCGAATTCTTCGGCGGTCATGGGGTATTCGGCAATTCCGGCGTCGGAAATCACGGGATTGCCCGCGTTGGGCTTGCATACCAGCGGCCCCCGGACGTACCGGCGGAGCTTGCTGACAAGGCCCGGGGTCATGTCGTCCGCCGCCACGCAGTTGAAGCCCACGGCGGCGGCACCGGCGTGCTCCAGCTCCCGGAGAATGGGACCGGCCTCCGCGCCGGAAAACAGGGCACCGTCGCTCTGCATGGTGAAGGTGTACAGGCAGGCCCCGGCCCCCTCCAGCTCGGCGGCGGTGAGAATGGCCTCCGCCTCCTGGGGATAGAGCAGCGTTTCGGCGGCCAGCAGGTCCGCGCCGCCGTCCAGAAGGCCGTGAATCTGGCGGCGGTAGTTTTCCACCAGAAATTCGAATTTGTCCGGGTTCCAGCTGTCGGTAAAGGCGGCCAGCGTGGTTAAATTGCCGGCAATCAGGCACTCCGGCCCGGCGCTGCGGGACAGGGCCACCAGATGGGCGTTGACGGCCTCGGTCTGGTTTTCCAGCCGGACCCGCTCCAGCACAACGGGCTGGGCCTGAAAGGTGGGCGCGTAGAGAATCTGGCTGCCTGCGGCGGCATAGCCGCGCTGGAGCGCCACAAGGGCCTCGGGATGGGCCAGGATCCACTCCTCGGAGCAGCAGCCCCGGGGCATTCCGGCCTTCATCAGGTTGGAGCCGGTGGCGCCGTCCAGATAGCGCAGACCGGCGGCGATTTTTTCGTGAAACTGCTGCGTTGTCAGCATATAAGACCTCCGGAAAAAGGAAAAGATGGGATAAGTATAGCGGATTTTTCAAAAAATTGCAACAGATATTGACGCAGGGCGGAAATGTTGCTATGATAGGTGTAATTTTGGAAAAGGAGTGAAACGCTGTGAAAAAAGCGGTTTTGAGAGAGTATGCCAAGCTGATTGTCTGCTGTGGCATGAACGTGCAGAAGGGCCAGGACGTCATCATCCAGGCCGGGCTGGATCAGCCGGAATTTGTCCAGATGGTGGTGGAGGAGGCCTATAAGGCCAAGGCCCGGAAGGTCACCGTGGAGTGGAGCTATCAGCCCCTGGCCAAGGTCCACGTCCGCTACCAGACGGTAAAGACGTTGGGCGAGGTGCCCGAATGGAAAAAGGCCCAGATGCAGGAGCGGGTGGACCGGAATCCCTGCACGCTGTACCTGACCTCCGAGGATCCCGACGGCCTGAAGGGCATGAACACCGAAAAGCAGGCCAAGGCCAGCCGCCTGCGCTATCCCATTGTGAAGCCCTACGCCGATCAGATGGAGGGCAAGCGCCAGTGGTGCATTGCCGCCGTGCCCGGCGCGGCCTGGGCCAAGAAAATGTTCCCCGGCGTGCGGGTGAGCCAGGCCATCGAGAAGCTGTGGGAGGCCATTCTGACCACCTCCCGCGTTACCGACGATCCCATCGCATCCTGGGAAGCGCATAACGCCGACCTGCAGGCCCGGTGCGATTACCTCAACAGCCTGGGCATCAAGTCCCTGCACTATACCGCCGACAACGGCACCAACCTGACCGTTGGCATGATCCCCCAGGCCCGGTTCTGCGGCGGCGGCGAGACCAGCACCGAGAAGGTTTTCTTCAATCCCAACATTCCCACGGAGGAGTGCTTTATCTCCCCCATGAAGGGCGAAGCGGAGGGCATTGTGTACTCCACCAAGCCGCTGAGCTATCAGGGCCAGCTGATCGAGAACTTCTCCGTCCGCTTTGAAGGCGGCAAGGCCGTGGAGGTCCACGCCGAAAAGGGCGAGGAGCTGCTGAAAACCATGATTTCCATGGACGAAGGCGCCTGCTATCTGGGCGAATGCGCGCTGGTGCCCCAGTCCAGCCCCATCAGCCAGAGCGGCCTGCTGTTCTACAACACGCTCTTTGACGAAAACGCCGCCTGCCATCTGGCGCTGGGCATGGGCTTTGTGGACACCATTGAGGACTACCACAACAAGACGCTGGAGGAGTGCCGGGCGCTGGGCATCAACGATTCCATGATCCACGAGGACTTCATGATCGGCTGCGATTCCATGGATATCGACGCCATCTGCGCCGACGGCCGCACCGTGCCGGTGTTCCGGAAGGGCAACTGGGCGTTCTGAGAGCCGGATGCTGTAAAAATTCGGATTTCAAAAAATAATACTTGCATTTCCTGCCGTAATATGCTATGATATTTGGGCGATTAAAAGATTGATGGGGCATTGGTGCCCTTTTCATAAGAAAGAGGTGAACAACATGAAGGAAGGTATCCATCCCAAGTACGAACAGACGACGATTCGCTGTGCCTGTGGCAACGTCTTTACGACCGGCTCCACCAAGAAGGACATCCGCGTTGAGATCTGCTCCAAGTGCCACCCTTTCTATACCGGCAAGCAGAAGCTGGTTGACACCGGTGGACGTGTTGATCGGTTCAACAAGCGTTTTGGCCTGAAGTAAGTCGAAGCCCGCACTGCGTTTTCGCGGTGCGGGCTTTTTCTGCCTTTTTTCGGAGAAAACCGTTGCCTGCACCGCCGAAAACGTGCTATACTGAAATTGGAGGATTAGAGATGGAACAGAATTTTGAAAAGCACGTTCAGGAACGGGCGGTGCTGGTGGGGCTGAATGCGGACTGCTTCCGCCCGGAGCAGAATGCCACCGACGCCACGCTGGACGAATTGGAAGCGCTGCTGGAAACCGCCGGAGGCTTCTGCACGGGCAAAATGCTCCAGAACCGCCACGCGCCGGATTCCCACAGCTTTATCGGCGAGGGCAAGGCCCAGGAGGTCCGGATGCTGGCGGAGGCCACCGCCTCCACCATGGTGATTTTCGACAATGAACTGTCCCCCGGCAATATCCGGGCGCTGGAGGAGATCATCGGCGTGACGGTGCTGGACCGCAGCGCCCTGATTCTGGATATTTTTGCCCAGCGGGCCAAGACCAAGGAAGGCCGATTGCAGGTGGAGCTGGCCCAGTACCAGTATCTGCTGCCCCGGCTGTCCGGCATGGGCACCAGCTTGTCCCGGCAGGGTGGCGGCATCGGTACCCGCGGCCCCGGCGAGACGAAGCTGGAATCCGACCGGCGGCATATCCGGGAGCGGATCAACCGCCTGCAGACCGAGCTTGCCCAGGTGCGGCAGGTGCGGGGCGTGCAGCGGGAGCGGCGGATGAAAAATTCGGTGCCGGTGGTGGCCATCGTGGGCTACACCAACGCCGGAAAATCCACCCTGCTCAACCGGCTCACCGGCGCGGGGATTCCGGCCAACAACCGGCTGTTTGATACGCTGGACACCACGTCCCGGCAGCTGAAGGTCTCCGACACGTTGGAGGTAGTGCTGTCCGACACCGTGGGCTTTATCGCCAAGCTGCCCCACCATCTGGTGGACGCCTTCCGGGCCACGCTGGAGGAGCTGGAGTATGCGGATCTGCTGCTCCATGTGATCGACGCCTCCGACGAAAACCGGGAGGCCCACATCGAGGTGGTGGACAAGCTCATCGGCCAGCTGGCCAAGCCCGGCACGCCGGTGCTGCGCTGCTACAACAAGGCTGACCTGACCGACCGGGAGAATATCCCGACGGGGGAGGACGTGGTGGCCCTGTCCGCCGCCACCGGCGAAGGCGTGGACCGGCTGCTGGCGGCCATCGAAAAGGCGCTGGACCGGGGACGGCACCGGGTCTGCCTGCTGCTGCCCTATGCCATGGGCGGTCAGGTGGAGACGCTTCACGACAATGCCCAGGTCCTGTCGCTGGAGTATACGGCCGAGGGCATCGCGGTGGAAGCGGTGCTGGATGAGATTTATTACGGAAGACTGAAGGCTTATGTAACGAAGGAGTGCTGAACCTTGGAGGAATACCTGGTCCCGACCCAATATGGCGAAGCGGAGTTTACGGAAAAGAAATCCCGCTTCATCGGCCACGTCTGGCCGGTGGAGACGGAGGAGGAGGCCCTTGCCCGGATTCAGGAAATGAAGCGTCTGCATCACGACGCCAGCCACAACTGCTGGGCCTATGTGATCCGGGACGGGGCGGTGCGCTTTTCCGACGACGGCGAACCGGGAGGCACGGCGGGAATGCCCATGATGCAGGTGCTGCAGCGGGAGGGCCTGTATAATGTGGTCTGCGTGGTGACCCGGTATTTCGGCGGCATTCTGCTGGGGGCCGGGGGACTGGTCCGGGCCTATACCAAAGGGGCGAAAATCGCCGTGGATGCGGCGGGAACGTCCATGAAGCGGGTGTGGGCCGTGCTGTATGTGCCCTGTCCTTATTCCTATTATGAACGGGTGAAGCTGGAAATCGCCGCCTGCGGCGGTGTGCTGCGGAAGGCGGATTTCGGCGCCGAGGTGGAGCTGGAATTGCTGCTCCCGGTGGCGCTGGCCCAGCCCTTTCTGGACCGGCTGACCGATCTGACGGCGGCAACGGTGGAAGGCATGGAAATCGGCCGGGAATACCGGGCGTTTCCGGTGGAGGAGAACAAAAATGATGGAAATCCGTAAAATTGACGCGGCCCATGCCCCAGATCTGAACCTGAAAAACGACCCCTTTCCCTTGAACGGCCGGGTGATTCCCGCCCTGTGCGACGGGAAATGGACCTACCGGGTGGAATCCTGGGAATCGGACGAAACCCAGACCTTTCCGGAGGATCAGTATGATTTTGAGGAGTTGAGCCGGGACGGCGTGGCCTTCGGCGCCTATGAGGACGGCGTTTGCGTGGGCCTTGCCGTCTGTCGCCGGGGCTTTTTCCGGTATGACTATCTGGAAAACCTGAAGGTCAGCCGGGCCGCCCGCCGGAAGGGCGTGGGAAAGGCCCTGATCCGGGTCTGCCTGGACGAGGCGAAGGCAAACGGCCTTCTGGGCATTTACCTGCAGGCCCAGGACAATAACCCGGGCGCCTGCCTGTTTTATCTGCACTGCGGCTTTGAAATCGGCGGCTTTGACAACCGGGTCTATGAGGGCACCGCCCAGGCCGGGAAAGCGGATATTTTCTTTTACGCCAGAGCTTGGATTTAAGGAGGACCGTCCATGAGCATTCGGGAAGAGCTGGAGCATCAGGAGCACCGTTTTTTGAACCCTCTGGCATCCTTTGCGGATGAAAGCCGGGGTCGGCCGGTGCCGGAGGAGGAAAAACCCGACGACGTGCGGACCTGCTATCAGCGGGACACGGACCGGATCGTCCACAGCAAGGCCTTCCGGCGGCTGGTGCATAAAACCCAGGTGTTTCTCCGGCCGGAGGGGGACCATTACCGCACCCGCATGACCCATACGCTGGAGGTGTCCCGGATTGCCTGCACCATTACCCGGGCGCTGAATCTGAACGCCGATCTGGCGGAGGCCATTGCCATGGGCCACGATCTGGGCCACACGCCTTTCGGCCATGCCGGAGAAGCGGCCTTGTCGGAGGTGATGGGCAAACCCTTCCGTCATAACGAGCAGAGCCTGCGGGTGGTGGACATTCTGGAAAACGACGGCAGCGGGCTGAATCTGACCTATGAGGTCCGGATGGGCATTCTGGGCCACACCGGGTCCTATGACCCCGGCACGCTGGAGGGGCGGATCGTCCGCCGGTCGGATCAGATTGCTTATGTCAACCACGACATCGACGACGCCATGCGGGCGGGGATTCTGACCAACGACGACATTCCAAAGGCCATTTCCGACATTCTGGGCGCCACCCACCGGGAACGGATCAACACGCTGGTGTGCGACGTGATCCGGGTTTCGGCGGAAGCGGGGGAGATTGCTATGTCCCCGACGGTGGAAAAGGCGCTGAAGGACCTGCGGAGCTTCATGTTTGAGCGGGTTTACCGCAATCCGGTGGCCAAGGGGCAGGAACGGAAGGCCCAGGTGCTGCTGCAGCGGCTGTACGAGTACTATTACGAGCATCCTGAGGCACTGCCGGCCGATTTTCAGCCTCAACTGTCCTTTGACGGCATGGCCCGGACGGTCTGCGACTACATCGCCGGCATGACCGACAACTACGCCGTGGACAAGTTCACGGAACTTTTCATTCCGATGGGGTGGAATGTCCGGGGATAATGTGGTATCATATTCAAAACGGGAAAGGAGGAACCGAATATGCCGTTTCCGCCGTCATTTATCGACGAGCTGGTGGCCCGCAATCCCATTGAGGACGTGGTGGGCCAATATGTGAATCTCAAGCGCTCCGGCGCCAACCTGTTTGGCCTGTGCCCCTTCCACGGGGAGAAAACCGCCTCCTTTTCCGTGGCGCCCGATAAGGGCATCTATTACTGCTTCGGCTGCCACAAGGGCGGCGGTGTCATCAATTTTGAGATGGAAATCGAGGGCCTTAGCTACCCCGACGCCGTCCGGGCCCTGGCCAAGCGGGCCGGGATGGAGGTGCCGGAGGACGAGCAGTATCAGAGCCGCTACCGTCAGCAGGAGCGGCTCTGGGCGCTGAGCAAGGAGGCAGCCCGGTATTTCCACAGCCAGCTTTACGGCCCGGCGGGAAAAGAGGGCCTTGCCTATGTGCAGAAGCGGGGCATGACCCAGACCACCCTGACCCGGTTCGGCATCGGCTTTGCGCCGGACAGCTGGACCGGTCTGGTGGACGCCATGCGGGCCAAGGGCTACACAGATCAGGAGTTGATCGACGCGGGGCTTGTCACCGTGTCCCGGAAGAACGGCAACCTGTTTGACCGGTTCCGGAACCGGGTCATGTTTCCGATTATCGACGTCCGGGGCAACGTGATCGGCTTCGGCGGCCGGGTGATGGACGATTCCACGCCCAAGTACCTCAATTCTCCGGAAACGCTGATTTTTAACAAGCGGAAAAACCTGTTTGCGCTGAATCTGTCGAAAAAAAGCAAGCTGGGCTATCTGATTCTGGTGGAGGGGTACATGGATGCCATCGCCCTGCACCAGTATGGTTTTGACTGTGCGGTGGCCTCCCTCGGCACCAGCCTGACGGAGGAGCATGCCGTGATTCTCTCCCGGTATACCGAACAGGTGGTGCTGATCTACGACGGCGACGATGCCGGTCAGCGGGCTACCCAACGGGCCATTCCCATGCTGGAAAAGGCCGGCCTTCAGGTGAAGGTGCTGAAAATGCGGGACGCCAAGGACCCGGACGAGTTTCTGAAAAAATTCGGGGCGGACAAGTTCCGCCTGCTGCTGGAGGAATCCTCCAACCGGGTGGAATACCAGCTGAGGGCCATTGCCCGGAAGTATCAGCTGTCGGACGACGACCAGCGGGTCCGGTTTGTGCAGGAGGCTGCAGAGCTGGTCAGCAGCCTGAACGGCCCCGTCCAGCGGGAGGTATACGGCGGTCGGGTGGCGGAAATGGCGGGCATTACGCCGGACGCCATGAAGCTGGAGGTGGAAAAGGCCTACAAGCGGCGGCTGGCCCGGGAGAAAAAGAAGCAGGAGCGGATCGATCTTGCTCCGGCTCAGGTATTTCAACCGCTGGGCAAGGGAACCGTCCGCTACGATAACGTTAAATCCGCCGTGGCGGAGGAGGACGTACTGGCCATGATTTTCCGGGAACCGGCCATGCTGGAGCAGGCCGGGAGCCTGAAAGCGGAGGAATTCTCCTGCCCGCTGCTGGGCCGGGTCTACCGCCAGCTCTGCGACCGCTACCGGCAGGGCATGGAGCTGTCACTGGGCGTGCTGGAGGACCTGACGCCGGAGGAAAGCGCCCATATGGCCGGGCTTCTGCAAAGAAGGCAGGGGCCGGTCAGCGAGCAGGCCATGGCCGACTGCATCCGGACCATCCATCAGGAATATCAGGCGGCCCATGTAACCACCGACGACGCGCTGCTTGCCATGCGCGCCCGCTATAAACAGAGTAAAGGAATGAAACTATGACGTCCACCGAACTGGAAGAACAGAAAGAAGTACCGGTCAGCGCCGGTGACGACGATGTCCGTCAGTTTTTGCGGGAGATCCGCCAATATCCGCTCCTGACCCAGGAGGAGGAAAAGCAGCTGGCGGTGCGCTGCGCCCGGGGGGACGAGGACGCCATCCGGAAAATGGTCAACTCCAACCTGCGGTTGGTGGTCTCCGTGGCCCGGGAATATGTGGGCCGGGGGGTGCCGCTGCTGGACCTGATTCAGGAGGGCAGCATCGGCCTGCTGGTGGCGGCGAAAAAGTTCGACCCCACGCTGGATTACCGGTTTTCCACCTATGCCACCAAATGGATCCGGCAGGGTATTACCCGCTGCCTGCTGAATCACAGCGGCATGATCCGGGTGCCGCTGCATACCGCCGAACGGATGCGGAAGATCAACGCCGCCAAGACGGCTTTGCAGCAGGAAAACGGCGGCGCGGAGCCGACGGAGGCGGAAATCGCCAAACGCTGCGACCTACCGGAGGAGAAGGTCCACCGGCTTTTGCAACTCAGCCCGGAAACCTGCTCGCTGGATACCCCCACCGGCGACGGCGACGACGGCACACTGGGCGTCATGCTGGAGGATGTCCAGGCGCCTCAGCCCCAGGAGGAGCTGGTTCGGGCGGAGCTGGACCAGACCATGACCAAGCTGCTGGGAATGCTCAACGAGCGGCAGCAGCAGGTGCTGCGGATGCACTTCGGGCTGGACGGCGAAAAAGGCCGTTCGCTGGAGGAAATCGGCGCCGCGCTGAACATTTCCAAGGAGCGGGTGCGGCAGATTGAGCGTCAGGCCATGGACAAGCTCCAGAAGCTGGGCGCCAGCATGGGACTGGAGGATTTTCTCGAATGAGTGAACTGGAATTTTCGTTTGAGCCGACGCCCTGGGAGCGGGCGCTGGAGACGCTGACGCCGGGGCAGGCCATGAGCGCCGCGGCGATCCTGACGCTGCTGGAGGATGCGTCGGACGAGGAGGTGGAGGATTCTTTCCGGGACCTGCTGGACCGGGGAATTTCCATCGACCTGTCGGATCTGCCCGGGACCGGGGACGGCGGACAGGCGGCGGTGCGGCTTCGCCGGGAGCGGCAGCTGGCTGCCGGGAACGCACTGGAGCGGGAGCTGGAGGATACGGACCCGCTGCGGGTGTATCTGGAGGAAATCCGGGACCTGCCGGCGTGCTCCGACGATCCGACCCAGGACCGGCTGAACCGCTGCCTGAAAAAAATCGCGGAGACGGCCAAAACCATGACCGGCCGGGGCGTTCTTCTGCTGGATCTGATGCAGGAGGGGTCTCTGGGCCTGTGGGAGGCCGTGGACGGCGGCGAAACCGATGAGGATGCCTTGCTCTGGCACGCCCGGCAGGCCATGGCGAAGGCCGTGCTGCTTCAGGCCCGGGCCGGCGGCGTGGGGCAGAAAATGCGGCAGGCCGCCGAGGATTATCGGGCTGTGGACGAACGGCTGCTGACGGAGTTGGGCCGGAACCCCACCACAGAGGAAATGGCGGAGGGGCTGCATCTGTCGCCGGAGGAAACCGAGGCCGTGGCCAAAACGCTGGAAAATGCCCGCCTGGTGGCCCGGGCCAGAGAGACCGGCCAAATGCCCAAGGAGCAGGAGGAGGCCCAGGCGGCGGAGGACGAGCAGGCCGTGGAGGATACGGCCTATTTCCACAGCCGCCAGCGGATTGCGGAGTTACTGTCGGATCTGCCGGAGCAGGATGCCCGGCTGTTGGGACTGCGATTCGGCCTGGAGGGCGGACTTCCCCTCAGCCCGGCGGAAACCGGGGAAAAGCTGGGCCTGACACCGGAGGAAGTGGTGGCCCGGGAAGCGGCGGCGCTGGGAAAGCTCCGCCGCAACAACGGATAAGAGAAAGAAGGAAACATCATGGCGAAAACCTACAGCATTGCCATCGACGGCCCCGCCGGTGCCGGGAAAAGCACCATTGCCAGAAAGCTGGCCGGGGAGCTGGGCTTTTATTATGTGGATACCGGCGCCATCTACCGGACGGTGGCTTACTTTTTTGACCTGTGGGGCGTCAGCCCCAAGGATACCGACGGCGTGAACCGCTATCTGGACGAGCTGACCGTGGAGATGGATTACGACGAGGACGGCAAGCAGCATATGTTCATGAACGGCATGGACGTGACCGACGACATCCGGACGCCGGAAATTTCCATGTTGGCCTCACAGGTTTCCGCCCAGAAGGCCGTGCGGGAGATGCTGCTGGAAATGCAGCGGGAGACGGCACGGCGGCACAACGTGATTATGGACGGCCGGGATATCGGCACGGTGGTGCTGCCCCAGGCCGACGTGAAAATTTTCCTGACGGCGTCCCCGGAGGTCCGGGCACAGCGCCGGACGGCGGAGCTGGAAGCCAAGGGGCAGAAGGTGAAATTCGAGAAAATTCTCCAGGAAATCCGCCAGCGGGACGAGCAGGATACCCATCGGGCCATCGCCCCGCTGAAGCAGGCCAAGGACGCCGTGCTGGTGGATACCTCCGATCTGGATATTGACGGCGTGGTGGCGGAGATCCGCCGGATCGCCGGAGAAAAGATTCCGCTATGAGCGTCACGGTAGCCCGATACGCCGGCTTCTGCTACGGCGTGAGCCGGGCGGTGGAGCTGGTGGAGCAGGCGGCCGCCGCCGGAAAGACCGTGCTGACGCTGGGACCGATTATTCACAACCGCCATGTGGTGGACCGGTTCCGTGCCATGGGCATCCGGGTGATCGAGTCTCCCGCAGAGGCTCCGGCGGGCAGCACGGTGGTCATCCGCTCCCACGGCGTGGCCCGGGCGGTTTATGAGGACCTGGCGGCCCGCCGGGTGGAGGTCATCGACGCCACCTGCCCCTTTGTCAAGCGGATTCACAAGCTGGTAGCCCGGGCGGAGGCCGAGGGGCGCCTACCGGTGATCATCGGCACCCGCACCCATCCGGAGGTGACGGGAATTGCAGGCTGGTGCGGCGCCTGCCACATTTTTGAAACGGCGGAGGAGCTGC
>CAJLCS010000016.1 GCA_905205195.1 uncultured Eubacteriales bacterium | reverse complement strand
GAGCAAGGTGTATGACCCCCGTGTCATCCGTCTGGCCGCCCTGTTTGCGGCGATTCTCTCCTTCTGCCCCAAGTTCGCGGCCATCATCGTGGCCATGCCTGCCGCCACCATGGGCGGCGTGAGCCTGGTGCTCTACGGCATGATCTCCGCCGTAGGCGTGCGGAACGTGGTGGAAAATCAGGTGGACTTCACCAAGAGCCGCAACGTGCTGGTGGCTGCCATGATCATGGGTCTGTCCGTGGGCGTGACCTACAACGGTGCCATCCAGATCCCCATCGGCTCCATCACCATCAGCCTGTCCGGCCTGGCCGTGGGCGCGCTGGTTGGCATCATCCTCAACGCGATCCTGCCCGGCAAGGACTATGAGTTCGGCACCAACGAGCAGGGCGACACCGCCGTCAATTTCGGCACCCGCGCCGACGAAAAGTAAACCGTCCAAAAACCGTAAAAGGCCGCGTTTCCGTTTGGAAACGCGGCCTTTAGACTGTCTACCACGCGATGACCTCGTGGCCGGTGTCCGTCACCAGCACCTGAATCTCCCACTGGGCCGAGGGCTTGCCGTCGGCGGTGCGGATGGTCCAGCCGTCGTGACGGTCCATGGTCACCCGGTGGGTGCCCAGATTCACCATGGGCTCGATGGTGAACATCAGCCCCGGGGCCATAATCATTCCTGTCCCCGCCCTGGACACATAGCTGACATAGGGATCCTCATGGAATTCCAGTCCCACGCCGTGGCCGCCGATTTCCCGCACCACGCTGTAGCCCCGGCTGCGGACATAATCGTTGATGGCCTGCCCCACGTTGCCCAGCGGCTGCCAGGGCCGGACTTCCGCCAGGCCAAGCTCCACGCTTTTTTTCGTGGTCTCCACCAGATCCCGCCACCGGTCGCAGACCCGGCCGATGCAGAACATCCGGGAGGAGTCGGAGAAGTAGCCGTCCACAATGGTGGAGCAGTCCACGTTGATGATATCCCCCTCCTGCAGCACCTGCCGGTGGGTGGGGATGCCGTGGCACACCACGTTGTTGACGGAGGTGCAGACGCTGGAGGGGAAGCCCTCGTAGTTCAGCGGCGCGGGAATGCCCCCGTGCTCCAGGGTGTAGTCGTGGACCCATTCGTCAATCTGGCCGGTGGTGACGCCGGGGCCGATCCGCTTTGCCACCTCGTCCAGCACCGCCACGTTCAGGGCGGCGCTTTTTTTGATGGCCGCAATCTGGGCGGGGGTCTTGATCAGACTTCTGGGCGGCACCATGGCCCCCTTCCGGCGCAGCGTGGCCAGCTTCAGGTCGAAATCGATATGGCAGTGATCGTAGGGCTTGCCGCTGCCGCACCAGCAGAGCTTTTTTTCTTCGGACATGAACCTCATCCTCTCTTCTGCAGCTTGGATGCCGCGTACGCTTTCATTTCCTTCCTGGCCTGCTCCACTTCCTCCCGCAGCTCCCGGGCGCTCATCCGCAGCACGCCGGAACGGAAGGCGGAAATCTGGATCAGGGCGTCGGAGGTGGCTACCCGGACGGAATCGTTGCTGCCGATTTTGGCGGCCAGCGTTTCCAGATACCGGTCGCAGGTCTCGTTTTCCTTGGTATAGACCACCTGAATGTTGTGAAACTGGAATTTTTCCCCAGGATTTCCCTTGACCTTGTAGCCGTCGAACACCACCACCATCCGGCACTTCCGGTAGCCCGCATAACTGCTCAGGCTGTCCAGCAGCTGCCGCCGGGCGGCGTCCAGATCGGCTTTGGCCGTTTCGGCGGTGTCCGGCCAGGCGAAAATCATGTTGTAGCCGTCCACCAGAATCCAGCTCTGCCGGGGCGGCCGGATGGTCACCGGCTCCGCCTTCACCGGCCTTGTCTCCGGGCGGCCGTACAGGGGCCGCCGGACCGGGCCGAATTCCCGCTCCATGATGGCCTCCAGCTCCTTGTCGTCCACAGACAGGTTCCGGGGCAGCAGCGCCGGGGGCTTTTCCTTCTTCAGGCCGCTTTCCAGATGCATATACTGGGGCACCTTGTCCCATTTCACCGGGAAGCCCGCGCCGTGGGCGCAGAACACCGAATCCGGCGTGTTGGCCAGATCCGCCTCCGGATGATAGTCCGCCGCTTCCACCACCGCCGCCTGATTGTGGCAGGCCCGGTAGCCGTCCAGCGCCAGCTGGAGCCGTCCCCGGCCCTGGGTGTAGGCCGCCACCTGCTGGGCGTAATCCCCCACCTCCGACGCGGGCACCGTGCCCCGCAGCTCGGACAGGGCGCCCACCGTCTCCGGCGGGCGGAACTCGCCGTTCATGGCCCGGATGTCCGTAATGGCCCGGCCCACCTGCTCCGTGGGCAGCGTCAGGGTGAAGGCGTACCACGGCTCCAGCAGCAGGGATTTTGCCTGCATCAGCCCCTGCCGCACCGCCCGGTAGGTGGCCTCCCGGAAGTCGCCGCCTTCGGTGTGCTTCAGGTGGGCACGGCCCGCCAGCAGGGTGATCTTCACGTCGGTCAGCGGCGCGCCGGTGAGGACGCCCAGATGGGTTTTCTCCCCCAGATGGGTGAGAATCAGGTTCTGGTACGCCCCGTCCAGCACGTCCGTGGGGCAGACGGAAGCGAACACCAGCCCGCTGCCCCGGGGCAGCGGCTCCAGCAGCAGGTGGACCTCTGCGTAGTGGCGCAGCGGCTCAAAATGGCCCACGCCCTCCACCGTATTCTCGATGGTTTCCTTGTAGAAAATCCGCGGCTCGTCCAACGTGATGTCCATAGAAAACCGGGCCGCCACCAGACTTTTCAGAATTTCCATCTGGACCCGGCCCATCATCTGTACCTGAATCTGCCGGGTTCCGGCGTCCCAGAGCATCCGCAGCTGAGGATCCTCCTCCTCCAGCTGCCGGAGCTTCTGCAGCGCCGCCGTGGGGTCCGTCCCGGCGGGCAGGCCGATCCGGCAGGTCATCACCGGCTCCAGCATGGGCGCCGCCCCGGCGGGGGCCGCGCCCATGGCCTGTCCGGCATAGGTTTCCGTCAGGCCGGTGACGGCGCAGACCTGCCCGGCGGCGATTTCCTCTGCGGCGGTGAACTTCTCGCCGGAATACAGCCGCAGCTGCACCGCCTTTTCCTGCCGGGTCTGCCCCTGTCGGTTGAGGTAGGTCAGCATATCCCGGACATGGAGGGCGCCACCGGTGAGCTTCAGCCACGTCAGCCGGGCGCCCTGGGGATCCCGGGAAATTTTATAGACCCGGGCGCCGAAATCCGGCCCCGCCGGCGGCTCCGGCGCCAGCTCGTCCAGCAGATCCAGCAGCGCCGCCACCCCGTCCAGCTTCAGCGCGGCGCCGAAGCAGCAGGGGAACAGCCGCCGGCCGGCAATCAAACCCCGCAGGTTCCCCGGGGTGACGGTTCCGCTTTCCAGATAGTTTTCCAGCAGTCCCTCATCCAGCATGGCGGCGTTTTCCTCGATTTCCGGCCGGGACAGGCCGAAATCCTGACACCCCGGAGACAGCTGCTCCTGTAACTGCCGAAGAAGCCGCCCCCGGTCCGCCCCGGGCAGGTCCATTTTGTTGACGAACAGGAAGGTGGGCACGGCGTAGTGCTCCAGCAGCCGCCACAGCGTCAGGGTATGGGCCTGCACGCCGTCGGTGCCGCTGATGACCAGCACCGCCGCATCCAGCACCGGCATGACCCGCTCGGCCTCGGCAGAAAAATCCACATGGCCGGGGGTATCCAGCAGCGTCACCACCCGGTGAGCCGTGGAAAGCAGGGCCTGCTTGGAAAAAATCGTGATGCCTCTGGCCCGCTCCAGACTGTGGGTGTCCAGGAAGGCGTCCTGATGGTCCACCCGGCCCAGCACCCGCCGGGCGCCGGACACATAGAGCAGCGCCTCGGACAGGGTGGTCTTCCCCGCGTCCACATGGGCCACAATGCCCAGATTCAGGGGGCGTTTCTGATTTTTTTCGTCGGACGGCATGAAAAAAGCGCCCCCTTTCGCGGTTTTCTCCATTATACCACGAAACGGGGCGTTCGCCAATTGCTTTTTTCGGGAAGTCTATCCCAGGCAGCGGCCGCAGGGGGTATACCCCGCCGACACCGCGTCCTCATAGGAGGAAAAGGTGGTCCGGTTCTTCTCCGCCGGAAGGCCGGAGCAGTCCGGCGCGTGGAACTTGTGGGAGACGGTGTTGCCGATGTAGACGGTATCCGCCGACCCGGTACCCGTGTCCGGCGACGCGCCGGTTTTCTCCCACAAAAAAGTGACCGTCGTGCCGTCGCTGACCGCCGTCACCGTGCCCATCTCGTCGGTGCGGTAGATGGGGATCCCCGCATCGTGGAGCCGGGACATGACCTCCTCGTGGGGATGGCCGTAGTCGTTGCCCGCCCCCACGGAAATCACGGCGGCCGCCGGGTCCACCGCCCGGAGGAACCGGTAGCCGGTGGAGGTGCTGCTGCCGTGGTGGCCCACCTTCAGCACGTCGGCCTTCACGTCGGCGCCGGATTCCAGCAGGTCCGTTTCCGCCTTGGTCTCCATATCGCCGGTGAACAGGAACCGGGTGGTGCCGAAATCCACCCGCAGCACCAGAGACGTATTGTTCGTCTCTGGGTAATCCGCCACCGGGCCGAGGACCGTGGCCGTGGCCGTGCCCAGTTCCAGCGTATCCCCGGGGGAGGGAATCTGCACCGTCAGGTCCTGCTGATCCACATAGTGCAGGAAATCATCAAAGCACCGGGAGCTGTAGGTCCGGGTGGGGGCGTACACCGCCTCCGTGGGGTACACCGCCAGCACACCGGCCAATCCCCCCACATGGTCCTCGTGGGCGTGGCTGCACACCACCGCCTTGAGCTGTTCCACCCCCTGCTCTTGCAGGTAGGAGACCACCAATTGGCTGTCGGCCACGTTGCCACCGTCGATGAGCAGATATTCCCCGCCGCATTCCAGCAGCGCGCAGTCCGCCTGCCCCACGTCCACAAAGTGGACCGTCAGGGTATCGCCGGAAAGGTCGGCGGTGGCCGCCGGGGCAGCAGGTCCGGCGCAGCCGCACAGCAGCGCCAGCGCCAGAAGCAGAAGAAGCAGTCGTTTTTTCATCGGTCTTTCGTCAGTCCCTGATTGTTGCGGGGCGTTTTCTGCTGCCGCAGCCAGATTTTCATCACCAGACTGTGGGGCAGCAGCTTCACCAGCCGCACCTGCATCCGCACCGGCAGACCGTGGATGGAAACGTCCTTTTTCGTCCGGTACAGGTCGTGCAGGCCGGTTTTCACCACGTCCCGGGCCTCGTAGAGCCGGTCGAAGTACTGGACCTCGGTGTGGTTTGTCTGGAACGCATGGTCAAAAAAATCGGTTTTCACCCAGCCGGGGCACATGGCCATCACCCGGATGCCCTTTTCCTTCAGCTCCCGGCTGATGGCCCGGGTGTAGCTAAGAACGAAGGCCTTGGTAGCGCCGTAGAGGGAGATATAGGGCACCGGCTGGAAGGCCGACAGGCTGTCCAGCTCCAGAATCCGGCTGCCCGGGCCCATATGGGGCAGCGTCAGCCGGGTCATCATCACCAGCGCCTTGCAGTTCAGGTCGATCATCCGGCAGTCCTCCTTCACCGGCACCCGCTGAAACGCGCCGAATTTGCCGAACCCGGCGGCGTTGACCAGCAGCGACACCGTGGGATTCTCCTCCCGCAGCAGCGCCTCGTAGCTTTCGAAGCTCTCGTCCTTGCTCAGGTCCAGCACCACCGGCCGCACCGGTACGGGGACCTGCTCCCGCAGCGATTCCAGCGCCATGGCCCGCCGGGCGATGACCCAGATTTCGTCCACCTTCACATAGTCGGAAAGCTGGAGCACAAACTCCCGGCCCATGCCGGAGCTGGCGCCGGTGACAACCGCAATGTTCATTCCGTTTCTCCTTCCTTCTCCGCCCAATCCCGGGCCGCCGCCAGCAGCGCCGGGCGGTCGTTGGGCAGCGCGTCCTCCTGCACTCGGGTCAGCAGCCATTCCAGGCACCGGCCCACCGCCGGTCCCTTGGGAAGGCCCAGCGCCAGCAGGTCCCGGCCGTTCAGGGCCAGATTTTTCAGCGACGGGACGCCGTCTTCCTTCAAAACGGCATCCAGCGCTTTTTCCGTCTCGTCAAAATAGTCCTTGTGGGCGTCCACGCCCTTCCCGGCGTCGTCCGCCCGCTGCAAAGCCAACAGCTGGCGCACCGCCTCCGGGCCGTACTGCCGCAGCCGCCGCAGCAGCAGGGGCCGCTCCGGCGTCAGCACCGTCATGTGCTGCCCGATGAGCAGCACCGCCCGCTCCCGCAGCGCCGTGGGGGCACGCAGCCGCCGGAGAATCTCCTCCGCCATGGCCGCGCCCACGGCGGCATGGTCCGGGAAATGGCCCCGGCCGTCGCCGTCCTGCCGGAACACGGCAGGCTTGCCCACGTCATGCAGCAGCGCCGCCCATCGCAGCGGCAGCTCCGGCGGTACGGCGGCGGTGACAGACGCAATATGGGTAAAAAGATCGTAGCGGTGGTGGGGCGAATGCTGGTCAAAGTCCAGCGTCGGCCCCAGCTCCGCAACCGCCGCCGCCACAATCCGCCGGAACCGGAGCAGATCCTCCCGTCCCGCCGCGGTCAGCAGGCGGCTCATCTCCTCAAAAACCCGTTCCCGGGCCAGCGTATCCAGCAGCGGGGCCAGACGCTCCATGGCCGCCATGGTGGCCACGTCCGGCGTCAGGGAAAACCGGGCCGAAAACCGGGCGCCCCGCAGAATCCGCAGGGCGTCCTCCCGGAAGCGGGTCTCCGGGTCCCCCACCGCCCGCAGAATGCCCCGGCGCAGGTCCTCCCGGCCGCCGAAGGGGTCGGCAAAGCCCCGGGTGGGGGAATAAGCCATGGCGTTGACGGTAAAGTCCCGCCGGGCCAGATCCTCCCTCAGGTCGGGGACGAACCGGACCCAGTCCGGGTGCCGGTTGTCCCGGTAGCCCCCTTCCCGGCGGAAGGTGGTGATCTCCACCACGTCGTCGCCGGTGACCACGCCCACGGTGCCGTGCTTTTTCCCGGCCAGCACCAGCTGCCGGTCCGCAAACACCGCCTCCGTCTCGGCCGGCAGCGCCGCGGTACACAGATCGTAGTCATGGGGCGTCAGCCCCAGCACCGCATCCCGGACGCATCCGCCTACGGCGTAGCAGGCAAAGCCCGCCGCCTCCAGCGCGTCCATGCACCGGGCCACGTTGGCGGGAAGCTTCATGACGCGGCGCCTTCCTCCGGCGGCTGAGGCACCGCCGGGGGCTCCTGGGCCGCCGGTTCGGGCCGGGACGCCGGGCACAGCGCCGTCAGCGCCCATGCCCCCGCCGCCAGATAGAACAGCGGCTCGCTGCCGCCGCTCAGCGACAGGCAGCAGAAATACACCGCCGCCAGCGACCAGAAGGTCATGGCCCGGTGATTGCCCAGCCGGACCTCATAGGCCGCCCGCTGGTAAGACGCCAGCGCCAGCGCCACGCAGGCCAGCAGCTGGAAGCAGAAGCTTTGCAGCTGGGGGTTGGCGCTCCAGTGGCGGTACTGGTAAAACAGCCGGGCCGTCAGGTACAGGCAGGGCAGCAGATACAGCAGAAACGAGGGCCGCTTGCCCTTCATCCGGCACAGTCCCGCCGGGATCAGCGCCGGAACGCTCAGCAGGCCCAGCACGCCGGTGAGAATGCCCACTGCGTCGCTGCCCCCCGCCAGCACGGACAGGGAGGAACCGGCAATGCCCGCCGCCACCAGCCAGCAGCCCACCGCTGCCGGAAGGGACCGGGGAAACAGCCGCCCCCGGCGGGGCTTTTTGTCCAGATGCCGGGTCTGCCACAGCAGCAGCGCCAGCGCCGCCGCCGTCACCGCCCAGATCAGCACTGCCGCCGGATGGCCGGCCTTCAGCAGGCCGCTACCGTCCTCCGCCGCGGCAAACAGCCACACCCGCAGGGCAAGGCCCAGGCCGCCCAGACCCAGAATCAGCAGCGGCAGCGGCCCGATGTTCGGTTTTTTCATTGCGATTCCTCCCGTCTGCGGACGCCGCTTATTCCTCCGGCGTCCGGTTGGCTTCTTCCTCCTCCAGCACCCGGTAGGCCACCTTGCCCACCAGCGTCTTGGGCAGCTCCTTGCGGAACTCGATCTCCCGGGGCATGGCGTACTTGGCAATCCGGCTGGAGCAGTAGTCCAGAATTTCCTTCTTCAGTTCCTCCGTCGGCTCCACGCCGGGCATGGGCACCACGAAGGCCTTCACCCGCTGGACCCGGTAGGGATCCTTCACGCCGATGACGCAGGACTGGAGCACCTTCTCGTTGCCGTCGATGATGTTCTCCAGCTGGGAGGGGTAGACGTTGTAGCCGGAGGTGATGATCATCCGCTTCATTCTCTGGCGGAAGTAGACGAAGCCGTCCGCATCCATATAGCCCAGGTCGCCGGTGTGGAGCCAGATCCGGCCGTCGCCGTGGCTGCGGAGGGTCTCGGCGGTTTCCGCCGGGTTATCCATATAGCCCATCATGACGGAGGGGCCGGAAATGCAGATTTCGCCCTCGACATTGGCAGGCTGCTCCTCGGTGGTACCGGGCTTGACGATCTGATAATAGGTATCGGGGAAGGGCACGCCGATGGAGCCGGACCGGGCATAATCCTTGGGGGTCAGGCATGAGGCGGTGACGCACTCGGTGGTGCCGTAGCCCTCCCGGATCTGCTCGGAACAGTTGTGATCCTTCAGGAAGTTGTCCACCTTCTTCTTCAGCTCCTGGCTCAGGGAGTCGCCGCCGGAGAAGATGCCCCGCAGGAAGCTCAGGTCCACGCCGTCCAGACTGTCGGCCCGGAGCAGCGCCTCAAACAGGGTGGGCACGCCGGGAATCAGGTTGGGCTTCTGCTTGACCAGAATGTCGGCGTAGGTTTTCACGCTGAACTGGGGCACCAGAATGCAGGCGGCGCCGGCCACCAGGGCGGTATGGATGCCGATGCCCAGACCGAAGCCGTGGAACACGGGCATGACGGAGAGCATCTTCATGTTGGCAATCTCGTTGGGGTAGCCCGAGGCGGCGATGGTCTGCAGGGCCAGGGCGTTGAAGTTCAGGTTGGAGAGCATAATGCCCTTGGTGGTGCCGGTGGTGCCGCCGGAATAGAGGATGGCGCCGCAGTCGGTATATTTGCCGGTACCCTTGGGCAGCGCCGTCTTCCGGCCCGCCGCCACCATGGCGGTCCACAGGGTAAAGCCGGTTTTGGGCAGCTTCTTCACGGCCCGGGCGCTTTTCGTCAGGGGATAGGCCACGCTCAGGGGGAAGGGCAGCTCGTCGGCGATTTTCGCAATCAGGATGGTGCAGGGCTCCTTCAGCTCCGGCACAATCTCCGCCACCTTCCAGTAGAACTGGTCCAGCGTCAGGATGGCCTTGCTGTGGGAGGCGTTGAGGTAAAACGCGATTTCCTGAGAGGCGGACAGGGGGTGGATCATGTTGGGGATGGCGCCGATGCGGTTGAGGGCGTAGAAGCAGTCCACCGCCTGGGGGGTGTTGGCCATGCAGATGGTCACCCGGTCGCCCTTACCGATGCCCATGGCCGTCAGGCCCTTGGCCGCGGCGTCGATGCGCTGCTGGAAGGCGGCGTAGCTTGTTTTCTTGCCCATAAAGATGTAGGCCGTATGGTCGGGGTACTTTTTCGCCGTGGCCGCGATCATCTGGTACATGGTCTTGTGGGGGTAGTCAATCGAAACCGGCATATTGCCGTAATACGCCGTCCAGGGCGCAGAAGCAGATAAACCCATAATTTCTCTTTTCCTTTCTGTTTCATGCCGCCCGGAAGACGGTCATTCTTTGTTATTATACCAGTCCCGGGGGAAAATTTCCAGCGTTCCGGCAAAAAAACTTCCCGCCGCCCCTTGTTTCCCCCGTCCGGCGGCGATATAATAGAGGGAAACACCGTTTCGGAGGAATTTTCATGCTTGTTTCCGTCATTTGTGTCCTGTCCGTTCTGATTTCCGTCGGCATCTGCCTGTCCGGCGGCGCTTTTTCGTCCCTGAGCTGGCTGTGGGTCCTGCCCGTGAGCCTTCTGGGCAGCTTTCTGGCGCTGGCGCTGCTGGCCTTCGCCGTGCTGTACCTGATCTGCTGCACCGTGCATCTGGATAAGCCCCAGGAGCACGACAGCCCCTTCTTCCGGAAGCTGGCATACCTGTACATCGACGCCGTCATGACCATTCTCCGGGTCCGGGTCCACACCCGGGGACTGGAAAAGGCCCCGGAAAGCGGCCGGTTTCTGCTGGTGTGCAACCACCTCAACGACATGGACCCCCTGACGCTGTTGGCCTACTTCAAAAGCAGCCAGCTGGCCTTCATCTCCAAGCGGGAAAACAGCAGGATGCTCATCATCGGCAAGCTGATGCACAAGATCATGTGCCAGCCCATCAACCGGGAAAATGACCGGGAGGCCCTGAAAACCATCCTCAAGTGCATCCAGCTTCTGAAGGACGACGAGGTGTCCGTGGCGGTGTTCCCCGAGGGCTACACCAGCCGGGACAAGCTGCTGCACAAGTTCCGCAGCGGCGTGTTCAAAATCGCCCAGAAGGCGGGGGTACCCATTGTGGTCTGCACCCTGCAGAACACCCAGCATATTTTCCGCAACGCCCTGCACCTGCGCCATACCGACGTGGAGCTGCACCTGCTGGACGTGATTCCCGCCGAGCAGCTCAAGGGCGTCACCGCCGTGGAGATCGGCGAGCGGGTCCACGCCATGATGGCGGCGGATCTGGGGCCGGACAAGGTGGCGGCGGAATAAAGCTCTTGATTTTCCCGGTTTGCCCCTGTATAATAAAGTATTATTTGAAAAATTCACCCAGAATTCGGAGGATTATCCTATGAAGAACAGCGAAAAAACACTGGATATGATCGTCAATCTCTGCAAGAACCGTGGCTTTGTCTACGCCGGTTCCGAGATCTACGGCGGTCTGGCCAACGCCTGGGACTACGGCCCTCTGGGCGTGGAATTCAAAAACAACGTCAAGAAGGCGTGGATGAAGAAATTCGTCCAGGAATCCGACTACAACGTAGGACTGGACGCCGCCATCCTGATGAACCCCACCACCTGGGTCACCACCGGCCATGTGGGCAACTTCTCCGACCCGCTGGTGGACTGCAAGGCCTGCGGTGCCCGGCAGCGGGCCGACAAGCTCATCGAATCCGCCCCCTCCGGCAAGGACTTCAACGTGGACGCCATGAGCTTTGAGGAAATGGATGCCTTCGTGGCCGCCCACGACGATGTGGTGTGCCCCAACTGCGGCAAGCACAACTTCACCCCCATCCGGAAGTTCAACCTGATGTTCAAGACCCAGATCGGCGTCACCGAGGACTCCTCCTCCACCGTGTATCTGCGGCCCGAAACCGCCCAGGGCATTTTCGTGAATTTTGCCAACATCCAGCGTACCACCCGCAAGAAGCTGCCCTTCGGCGTGTGCCAGGTGGGCAAGGCCTTCCGCAACGAGATCACCCCGGGCAACTTCACCTTCCGCACCCGGGAGTTCGAGCAGATGGAATGCGAATTCTTCTGCCAGCCCGGCACGGATCTGGAGTGGTTCGCCTACTGGAAGGACTTCTGCAAGAACTGGCTGATTTCTCTGGGCATCAAGGAAGAAAGCCTGCGGCTGCGGGATCATGAGCCGGCGGAGCTGGCCTTCTATTCCCGGGCCACCACCGACATCGAGTATCAGTTCCCCTTCGGCAACGGCTGGGGCGAGCTGTGGGGCATTGCCGACCGGACCAATTACGATCTGGGCCGCCATCAGGAGGCCTCCGGCAAGAGCCTGGAATACTACGATCAGGAAAAGAACGAGCATTACATCCCCTACGTCATCGAGCCGAGCCTTGGCTGCGACCGGGTGGCGCTGGCCTTCCTGTGCGAAGCCTACGACGAGGAAGTGGTGGGCCAGGACAAGAAGGGCAACAACGACGTGCGGACGGTGCTTCATCTCCATCCGGCGCTGGCGCCCTTCAAGGCGGCGGTTCTGCCCCTGAGCAAGAAGCTGTCCCCCAAGGCCGAGGAACTCTACCATATGCTCCAGAAGGACTTCATGGTGGACTTCGACGACACCGGCTCCATCGGCAAGCGCTACCGCCGGGAGGACGAAATCGGCACCCCGCTGTGCATCACCGTGGACTTTCAGACCGTGGGCGACGAAACCACCCCCGCCGACCACTGCGTCACCGTCCGGGATCGGGACACCATGGAGCAGGTGCGGATCCCCATCAGCGAGCTGAAGGCCTACATCGCCGAAAAGTGCGCGTTTTAAGAAAAAGCAAAAAACGGCGGCCGTCCGGGTTTTCCCAGGCGGCCGCTTTTTGTGTGTTGGCGTGTTTTATCTGATGACCACCACGGTGTTGGGCTGCATGGTCAGCCAGAAGCCGCCGTCGGGGGCCACCGTCTTCACCGGCGCCAGATCGTGGGTTTCGTCCAGCAGGTACAGCGTCCGCATGACGTCCCCGGGCAGCTCCACCCGGAATTCCCGGGGCAGGGCGTCGTCGTCATCGGTAAAGTAGCTGACCATGGTGACCACGGTGCCGTCCTTCACCGCCGCCACGGCCCGGATATCCGGCACGTCGCAGCTGACGCGGCAGGCGGTGCCCATCTCCAGCAGCTCGCCCCAGATCCGGATGGGCCAGTAGCCCTTCCGGGTCCGGTAGCCGCAGTCGTCAAACATGCCGTTCATGCCGCTGCCGATCCGGGCGTCGTAGTACATGAGCATCTCCACCGGGGCGCTCTGGCACTCCGTCATGGCCGCCGCCAGAAACGCCGCGCCTTTAATGGACCGCTCCTGATTCAGGCTGTAAATCCAGGCCTCGTCGCAAAAGCTGCGGACATAATTCCACTCGTCGAGAATGCTCTCCGTGGCCGTGAAGCCGTATTCGTCCAGCAGCGTCCGGTGCTTCCGGGCATTGCGGGACATTTCCTCCGGCTTTGCCGCGTAAATGTGCCAGGAATAGAAGTCCAGCGGCACCTGCTCCGCCCGCAGCCGTTCAAAGAAGGGCCGCAGCCACTTTTCATTATAGCCGCAGACCGCCGGGCCGCCGATGTGCAGGTCCGGGAAGCAGGCCTTCAGGTGCTTGGCCGCCGCGACGAACAGATCGTAGAATTCCGCCGCCGTGCCGCCCCAGCATTTGCCCTCCAGGTCCGGCTCGTTCCAGATTTCCCAGTAGCGGATGTTCAGGTGCAGGCCGTCGGCCCAGCCCTCATTATAATGGCGGATGATATGTTCACAGATCACCGCCCACTTGTGGAAATCCTTCGGCGGAAGAATGCCGTAGTGCTTGGACCAGTGCTCGATGGCGTTGCCCAGCCGGTAGAACACCTCGGTGCCCGCCATGGCGATGTGGCGCAGGTATTCGTCCGTCAGGGTAAAGTCGTAGGCGGCGGGGTCCTCCGGGTCCGCGTCAAAATCGGGGAAAATGTTGACCACGTCCACGATGTGGCTGCCGCCGTAGCTGTAGCAGATGGCAGCGTCGTGGGTCCGGGCGAAGGGGATGCGGGCCGCCCGGTAGGCCGGCAGGTTGGTGGCGTTCTGGTCGCCGTTTTCGGTGTAAAAGGGGCCGTTGTTCACCGCGTTCATGGGCTTGATGCGCCCGGCGGCAAGATCGGGAGAAACGGAAAGCTTCATGGCAGTCACCTCATCAAGTTTCGGCGGCGGTGCCGCCGGTTTTTCCGATTGTACCATCCCCCGGCGGAAATGTCAACGCAAGCAGAAACGAAACATTTTCGATTTCCTGCGGAATTCTATAGAGAAAACTATATCGATAAACTTTTATTGGTAAAAAGTTATCGTTTTCACGCATAATCCAGAAAATACTTGATTTTCTCGCGTGAAATGCTATACTATGATTATACTTGAGTCTTACCGGAATCCGCCGGGTCGGATTCCGGCCGCTCGATAAGGAGGAATCTGTTTGAGTCGCAATTTGCACGGAATTCATGTGCCGGGCCACAAGGACACCGCCCACTGCAAGGCCGTGAAGCTGCCGCTGCCCGACCGCGTGGTGATTCCCATGGCCATGCACATCGGCGCACCGGCCCGGCCCGTGGTGAAGGCAGGGGACCATGTGAAAACCGGCCAGCTCATCGGCGAGGCCGGCGGCTTCGTCTCCGCGCCGATCTACGCCAGCGTCTCCGGCACGGTGAAAAAGGTGGGCGACATGGTCAACACCATGGGCAAGACCATGCAGTACGTCGAAATCGAATCCGACGGGCTGGACGAGCGCTGGGAGGGCCTGAAGCCGCCCAAGCTCGACACCATGCAGGACTTTCTGGACGCGGTCCGGGCCAGCGGGCTGGTGGGTCTGGGCGGCGCGGGCTTCCCCACGGTGGTGAAGCTGACGGTGAAGAATCTGGACCAGATCAAGTGCGTCATCATCAACGGCGCCGAGTGCGAGCCCTACATCACCTCCGACACCCGGGCCATGATCGACTATGACTACGACGTCATCGCCGGGTGCCGCCTGCTGCAGAAGTTCCTCCATGTGCCGAAAATTGTCTTCGGCATTGAGGAAAACAAGCCCGAATGTATCCGCCACTACCGGGCGCTGACGGCGAAAGAGGAAAATATGAGCGTCTGTTCCCTGCCGGCCATCTATCCCCAGGGCGGCGAAAAGGTGCTGATTTACCATGTGATGGGCAAAATCGTCCCGGAGGGCAAGCTGCCGCTGGACACCGGAGCCATCGTGCTCAACTGCACCACCATTTCCTCCATCGCCCGGTACTGCCGGACCGGCCTGCCGCTGGTGAAAAAATGCGTCACCGTGGCGGGCACGGCGGTGAAGGAGCCGAAAAACGTGCTGGTGCCCATCGGAATGCGGATGGGCGACGTGTTCGCCGCCTGCGGCGGCTTCACCGAGGAACCGGCCAAGGTCCTCTACGGCGGCCCCATGATGGGCATGGCCGTGCCGGATCTGGACCAGCCCATTCTGAAAAATACCAACGCCATTCTGGCCTTCACCGCCGGAACAGCGGCGCTGCCCGCCCCCACGGCCTGCATCCGCTGCGGCAACTGCGTGGCCCACTGTCCCGCCAACCTGATGCCGCTGGAAATCGAGACGGCCTACCGGCGGGGCGACACGGAGCGTCTGGCGGCGCTGAAGGTGAACCTGTGCATGGAATGCGGCTGCTGCAGCTACGGATGTCCCGCCAACCGGCCGCTGGTGCAGGTCAATAAGCTGGCCAAGGCCCAGGTGGCAGCCTGGAAAGCGGTGCAGAAGGCCGCCGCCGAGGCCAGGAAAGCGGCGGAAGATGCCAAAAAGGAGGCGGCAACATGAATCTGACGGTATCCTGTTCTCCCCATATGCACGGGAAGATTTCCACCCGGTCGGTGATGGGGGACGTGCTGATTGCCCTGTGTCCCGCGCTGATCGCGTCGGTGATTCATTTCGGCTGGCGGTCGCTGCTGGTGACGGCGGTGTGCGTAGCGGCCTGTATGTTCTTCGAGTGGGGCTTCGAGCGGCTGTGCAAACGGCCGAACACGGTGTCGGATCTGTCCGCCGCCGTCAGCGGCGTGCTGCTGGCCTTCAACCTGCCGGTGTCCATCCCGCTGTGGCAGGCGGTGTTCGGGGCACTGGTGGCCATGGTGGCGGTGAAGGGCCTTTTCGGCGGCATCGGCAAGAATTTCGCCAATCCCGCCATTGTGGCCAGAATCGTCCTGTTTCTGGCCTTTTCCGGCTCCATGACCGCCTGGGCCACGCCGGAATTCGGCTCCGGCGCCACGCCGCTGGCCGTCATGGCCGCCGGTGGAAAGGTGGACCTGTTGACGCTGCTGCTGGGCCGCCACGGGGGCTGCCTGGGTGAGACCTGCGCCCTGGCGCTGCTGATCGGCTTTGTCTATCTGCTGGTGCGCCGGGTGATTACCTGGCACACGCCGGTGTGCTTCGTGGGCACGGTGTTTCTGCTGAGTCTGCTGCTGGGGCAGGACGCCCCGGCCCAGATTCTCTCCGGCGGACTGCTGCTGGGCGCCGTTTTCATGGCCACGGACTACACCACCACCCCCTGCACCCCCTGGGGCAAGGTTCTCTTCGGGGTGGGCGCGGGACTGCTGACGGTGCTGATCCGGTTCTATGGCGCCTACGCCGAGGGCGTGTCCTTCGCCATCCTGTTTATGAACATTCTCACGCCGTATCTGTCCAAATGGACCCGGACCAAACCGCTGGGAGGTGTGGCCGCATGACTGTCAAGGAAAGAAAAGACATTTTCAAGTCCGTTCTGGTGCTGCTTGTCATCTGTTTCGTGGTGTCCGCCGCGCTGGCCGTGGTCAATTCCTTCACCGCGCCGGTGACGGAGGCCGCCGCCGTGGAGCGGGAAAACGCCGCCCGGCGGGCGGTGGTGCCGGACGCCGCCGCCTTCACGGAGGTAACGGCCGACCTGCCGGAGGGCGTGGTCAGCGCCTACGCCGCCAAGGACAGCGGCGGCAAGCTCCTGGGCTATGTGTTCACCGCCGAGGGCAAGGGCTTTGACGGCACCATCCGGGTGATGGCGGCCATCGATCCCGAGGGGAAGATCCTGCGCGTCAGCACGCTGGACGTGTCCAGCGAAACGAAAACCCTGGGCGGCCGGACCGCAAGTGCTGACTACACCGACCAGTACATCGGGCAGGACGCCAGCCTTTCCGGCGTCAGCGCCATTTCCGGCGCGACCGTCACCTCCACGGCCTATCGGGGCTGTATCGAGGCGGCCTTCCGCGCCTTTGATGCCATCAAGGAGGCGGGACAATGACAAAGCTTCAGAATCTCCTCAAGGGACTGATTAAAGAAAACCCCGTGTTCGTGCTGGTGCTGGGCACCTGCCCCACGCTGGCCATTTCCACCTCGGTACCGGCGGCGCTGGGCATGGGTCTGGCGGCCACGGCGGTGCTGGTGCTGTCCAATATGGCCATTTCCGCCCTGCGTAAGGTCATCCCGAACCGGGTTCGGATCCCCTGCTACATTGTGCTGATCGCCGGCTTCGTCACGGTGGTGGAGCTGCTGATGAAGGCCTACGCCTACGGCCTGTATGAATCGCTGGGCGTGTATCTGTCGCTGATCGTGGTCAACTGCATCATTCTGGGCCGGGCGGAAATGTACGCCAACAAGCACGGCGTGGTGGATTCCGCCATCGACGGCCTGGGCATGGGGCTGGGCTTTACGCTGGCGCTGTGCGCCATGGGCACGGTGCGGGAGGTGCTGGGCGCCGGTACCTTCTGCGGCCTGCCGGTGCCCTGGTTCCGGGACAATCCCATCGGCATTCTCACCATGGCCCCCGGCGGCTTCTTCGTGTTCGGCTGCATGATTGCGCTGATTAACAAAATCACCAAGGGCAAGGCCATCAAAAAGAAGGAATTCGGCTGCACCGGCTGTCCCGGCTGCCACGCCGGGTCCTGCGGAAAGGAGACGGCGGAGAAATGAAAACCTTGCTGTTTGTCATTCTGACGGCTGCCATTACCAACAACTATGTGCTGGTGAAATTTCTGGGCATCTGTCCGTTTCTGGGCGTGTCCAAGAAGCTGGATCAGGCCACGGGCATGAGCCTGGCCGTGATTTTCGTGGAGGTGCTGGCCACGGCGGTGACCTGGCCCATTTACCACTTTCTGCTGGCGGGAAAAATCGATTTTACTTACATGGAGACGGTGGTCTTCATTCTGGTGATTGCCGCGCTGGTGCAGCTGGTGGAAATCGTACTCAAGCGGTACGTTCCTGCGCTGCATAAGGCGCTGGGCGTGTATCTGCCCCTGATTACCACCAACTGCGGCGTGCTGGGCGTGACCATGAACGTCATTTCCGACGGCATGGACTACCCCACCGCCCTGCTCACCGCCCTGGGCTGCGGTCTGGGCTTCTTCCTGGCCATGGTGCTGTTCTCCGGCGTCCGGTCCCGGGTGGAGGAGGCGGACCCGCCCCAGAGCTTTGCGGGCCTGCCCATTACGCTGGCGGCGGCGGCCATCGTGTCGCTGTCCTTCTTCGGCTTCTCCGGCGTGCTGGACCGGCTGTTCGGATAAGGAGGGGAATAAGATGGAAATTCTGATTCCAATTCTGGTGGTTTCGGCCATCGGTCTGCTCTGCGGCATCGGCCTGTCGGTGGCCTCCAGCGTCATGGCCGTGAAGGAGGACGAGCGGTTCCCCGCCGTCCGGGAATGCCTGCCCGGCGCCAACTGCGGCGCCTGCGGCTTCACCGGCTGCGACGGCTACGCCAAGGCCCTGCTTCAGCCCGGCACCAAGACCAATCTCTGCGTCCCCGGCGGCCCGGAAACGGCGAAAAAACTGGCGCAGGTGCTGGGCGTGGAAGCGGAGGAGACCACGGCCATGACGGCGGCGGTCCGCTGCGGCGGCACCTGCGAGGCCACCGCCGTGAAGGAAACCTATGTGGGCATCCCCTCCTGCAAGGCGGCCAAGCTGTTTTTCGGCGGCCCCGGGTCCTGCACCTACGGCTGCATCGGCTACGGCGACTGCCAGAAGGTCTGTCCCCACGGGGCCATCGCCATCGAAAAGGGCGTGGCCCGGGTGGACCCGGCCCTCTGCGTGGGCTGCGGCCTGTGCGCCAAGCAATGTCCCCAGGGGATTATCGCCGTGATCCCGGCGGCGGCCCGGACGGTGGTGGCCTGCTCCAACCACGACAAGGGCGCCGTGACCCGGAAGGTCTGCACCGCCGGGTGCATCGGCTGCATGAAGTGCGTCAAGGCCTGCGAAGCGGGGGCCATCACGGTGGAGGGCAATCTGGCCGTCATCGACAGCGCCAAATGCGTGGGCTGCGGCAAGTGCGCCGCCGTGTGCACCACCGGCTGCCTGAAGGACCGGACCGCCGCGGCGGTCTGACGGCCCATCCAAACGAAAAGCGCCGCCCGGCGGGGTAACTCCCTGCCGGGCGGCGTTATTTGTTGTCTTTTCCGTTTGGACGACAAGCAGTGTCGTCAGAACGTAAGCGGGAACGATTCGGTCCCGGCGGCGTTCCGCCGGAATTCCAGCCGCCATTCGATTTCCTCCGGCGCTTCAAAATGCAGCGCCGAGCAGGCCGCCCGCTCCCCGGCCCGGGGCGGCGTCTCCATCACATAGGCAATCGGCCCGTCGGCACCGCCGATGATGGCCACCCCCGGTGCTTCCTGCCCGTCCTCCGTCCGGACAAGCCGGGGCGGGTCGGACCGGGTGCAGTCCCGGACGGTCACCGGTTCCGCCGGTTCCGGGGACAGGGTGTATTCCAGGACGGTGAACCGGGTGGGATAGAACCGGTCCGCGCCGAGACTTGCCGCGGGCAGCGTCTGGGGCGTCAGCGCCCGGACCGTCAGCACGCAGGTTTGCCCGCCCGGCAGGGAAAAGGGAACCGTCTCCCCGGCCCGGCGGACCGTGAAATGGGGCCCGGGCAGGCGGAGCGGCTCCTGGGTCATGGTCAGGCAAAGCTCCGTCACCGCCCGGGGGCGCTTGCCCGGCCACGGGAAGGAGGCCCGGCAGATCATCCAGCCGCAGTCCGGGTCCAGCCCGTAATGGGCGGCAATCCGGGCGGCGGCAGGGTCCTGCTCCGGCAGGAAGGGGTTGTAGCAGACCCCGCAGCTGTGGGAGAAGGCCAGTTTCCTGCCGTCCGCCGTCAATTGAGGGCGAAAATCAAAGGAAAGGGGATTTTCTGCGTCGATTTTCATCTGCAATTCGGGAGAAAACGTCTCCGGCAGGTCCTTTTCCCACGTTTTCAGGAAGGCCCGGAGAGGCTCCGGGTCGGCCCGCAGGCAGATATCCGCCACGATCCCCCTGGCACAGAGATACACCGCCGGCACCGTCCACCGCCGCCCGGCCCAGTCAAACTGCCGGTGCAGCGGCACCTCCGTTCCGGCCCGCTCCCGGCCGCCGGGGCCGAAAAAGCCGCCGGTGAAGTACACCTTCCATGCTTCCGGTTCCACCGGGGCAGTACCCGCCGCCTCGTGATACGCGTCGGAAAACCGGAGACGGCTCAGGTCGATCTCCCCCTGCACCGCCCGGAGGTAATCAAAGGGCTGCTCCATGGGCGTCAGGTCCATGGCCCGGGCCAGCGCCGCCAGGGCCTGCCGCCCCTCCGGCGTGGGCGGACAGTCCCGCAGAAACGCCGAAAATTGCGCCGCATCCCAGGCGTGGGCCTGCTCCAGCGCCGCCGTGTCGCCGCAGGCCAGCAGCAGCCGGAGAAAATCCTCAAAATTCCGGGCCAGCGGGTGGACGCAGTCCGCCCGGCCGCTCATGGGGCTGACTGCGAACACCGTGAGGCCGAATCCCCGCACGAAGCAGAAGTGGATGCCGTCCACCCCGGCCCAGCCGATGACGGATGCGCCTTTCGGCGTGCAGAAGTAGGGGGAATTGTCCTCCCGCCGCGCCAGCCCCACGGCGGAAAGGTCCTGATTCTGCCGCAAAAACCTCCGATAAACCGGATCCATCCGGGATACCTCCTTTTTCGTGTAAAAAATCAACCGCAGCGGATTTTCGCTGCGGCTGATGATGTTGTGCGTGACTTGTGCCGCGCTTATTTGGCGTACTCCACAGCCTTGGTCTCCCGGATCACGTTGACCTTGATCTGGCCGGGGTATTCCAGCTCGGCCTCGATCTTCTTGGCAATGTCCCGGGCCAGCAGAATCATGTTGTCCTCGGTGACCACCTCGGGCTTGACCATGATCCGCACCTCCCGGCCGGCCTGAATGGCGAAGGCCTTCTCCACGCCGTTGTAGGACGTGACCAGCTCCTCCAGCTTCTGCAGGCGGCGGATATAATTTTCCACGTTTTCGCGGCGGGCACCGGGCCGGGCGGCGGAAATGGCATCCGCAGCCTGCACCAGGACGGCAATGACCGTCTTTGGCTCCACGTCGCCGTGGTGGGCCTCGATGGCGTTGATGACCACCGGGTTTTCCTTGTACTTCCGGGCCAGATCGGCGCCCAGCTGCACATGGCTGCCCTCCACCTCATGGTCGATGGCCTTGCCCAGGTCATGCAGCAGGCCGGCCCGCTTGGCCAGCGCCACGTCCACGCCCAGCTCCGCCGCCATCAGGCCCGCGATGTGGGCCACCTCGATGGAGTGGTTGAGCACGTTCTGACCGTAGGAGGTCCGGTATTTCTGGCGGCCCAGAATCCGGATCAGCTCCGGGTTCAGGTTGTGCACGCCGGTTTCGTAGCAGGCCCGCTCGCCTTCCTCCCGGATGGTGCGGTCCACTTCCTTCTGGGCCTTCTCCACCATCTCCTCGATGCGGGTGGGATGGATGCGGCCGTCGGCGATGAGCTTTTCCAGCGCCAGCCGTGCCACCTCCCGGCGCACCGGGTCGAAGCTGGACACGGTGATGGCCTCGGGGGTATCGTCGATAATCAGGTCCACGCCGGTGATGGTCTCCAGCGTGCGGATGTTCCGGCCCTCCCGGCCGATGATCCGGCCCTTCATCTCGTCGTTGGGCAGGGCCACCACGGAGACGGTGGTCTCCGCCGCATGATCCGCCGCGCAGCGCTGAATGGCGGTGGCGATGATCTCCCGGGCCTTTTCGTCGGCCTCGTCCTTGAGCTGGGCCTCGATTTCCTTGATTTTCATGGCGGAATCATGACGGACGTCATTTTCCACGCTTTCCAGCAGGTACTGCTTGGCCTGCTCCTGGGTCAGGCCGGAGATTTCCTCCAGCGTTGCAGTCTGCTGCTGCTTGAGGGCCTCGGCCTGGGCCTGGGTCTGGGAAGCGGCCGCGAGACGGCGGCTGAGCTCCTCTTCCTTCCGCTCGAAGGCGTCGGTTTTCTTGTCGAGGGTTTCTTCCTTCTGCTGCAGACGCCGCTCCTGCTTGCTCAGCTCTGCGCGGCGCTCCTTCACTTCTTTTTCGTATTCCGTGCGCGATTTATGGATTTCATCCTTTGCTTCCAGCAGCAGCTCCTTCTTGCGGTTCTCGCCGCCGCGGATGGCCTCGTTGATCAGCCGGGTGGCCTCCTGCTCGGCGGAGCCGATTTCCCGTTCGCCAACCTTCTTGCGGTACAGCACGCCGCCGAAGAAGAACCCGGCAGCCACAACCAGATAGCCCAGAATGATGAGAATGATTTGCAACGGTTCCATAAGTCTGCAACACACCTCCTTCTGAATGATCGGCAGAGCCGAAGAGGCGGCGCAAAGCTCCCATTGTGTAAAATTGGCAAAATGCCCGGCGCAATTGTCCCAGGGCATGACAGCACAAAGAAACGCCAAAAGGCGCAATACGCAAAACCGTTCGGTTTCTGCCCGATAAAAATGAAACGCAGCATCCGTCCCGGTAAGCTGCGTACACCATACCATTACTATTTTACTTGCCCGGCGGACAATTGTCAAGCACAATTCGCAAAAACAGGCGGCCGCGCCGGGGGTTGCAGTTTTCCCCGTTTTATGGTATACTGCTTGTAAGTATACCATATTGGAGAAGATGTATCATGCTGGAACTTTTGGCGCCTGCCGGATCCATGGAGGCCCTCCGCGCCGCCGTGCAGAACGGCGCAAACGCGGTGTATCTGGGCTGCGGCAGCTTCAACGCCCGCCAGAGCGCAAAGAATTTCACCCCCCAGACGCTGACCGAGGCCATCAAATACTGCCACATCCGGGGCGTGGCCGTCCACCTCACCGTCAACACGCTGGTGTCCGACCGGGAGCTGGCCGACGTGGCCGCCCTGATCCGCCACGCGGCGGAAAGCGGCGTGGACGCCTTCATCGTCCAGGATCTGGGCGTGGTGCAGCTGTGCCGCCAGATTGCCCCCGGGGTGCCCATCCACGGCTCCACCCAGATGACCGTCCACTCCCTGCCCGGCGTGCTGCTGTGCGCCGCCTGGGGCATGAAGCGGGTGGTGCTGAGCCGGGAGCTGAGCCGGGAGGAGATCCGCTACATCTGCGCCAATTCCCCCATCGAAATCGAGGTGTTCGGCCACGGCGCCCTGTGTATGTGCTATTCCGGCCAGTGCTACCTGTCCGCCGCCATCGGCGGCCGGTCCGGCAACCGGGGCCGCTGCGCCCAGCCCTGCCGCCAGAGCTACGGCTACGGCCGCTGGGCCAGCCGGTACCCCCTGAGCCTGAAGGATAACTGCCTGATTTCCTATGTGCAGGAGCTGGAGGCCATGGGCGTGACCTCCCTGAAGCTGGAGGGCCGGATGAAGCGGCCGGAATATGTGGCCGCCGTGACGGCGACTTACCGCCGGGCGCTGGATACCGGCACCGTCACCCGGGACATGATGCAGACCCTCACCGCTGCCTTCAACCGCCAGGGCTTTACCGACGGCTACTACACCGGCCGGACCGGCCGGGAGATGTTCGGCATCCGGGAGGATACCGCCGAGAATACAAAATGGCTTCAGGAAATCCGGAAAACCTACGAAACCGCCGAAAACGGGCTGGTGCCCGTGACGTTTTCCGCCGCCGTCACCGCCGCGGGCAGCCGCCTGACCGTCACCGACCCGGAGGGCCGCGCCTGCCGGGCCGAGGGACCCCGGCCGGAGCAGGCCCGCAGCGTGGCCCTCACCGCCGACGCGCTGGCGGAGCGGCTTTCCCACACCGGCGGCACCGGCTTCCGGTGCGCCGACGTGCAGTGCCGGGTGGAGCCGGGGCTGACGCTGTCCGCCGCCGCCGTCAACGCCATGCGCCGGGACGCGCTGAATCAGCTGACGGCCCTCCGGGCCAGACGCGCCCCCGTGGCCGTCCACAAGCCCCGCCGGTTTGCGCCGGTGCCCGGCCCCCGGACGGCGCCGGGACTGACCGTGCAGGTCACTGCCCGGGAGCAGATCACCGGACGGCTGCTGAAAATGCGGCCGGAGGTGCTGTACGTCCCCGTGCATCTGATTCTGGAGGACCCGGAGTTCTTCGCCGGGCTGGCGGCCCGGACCACGGTGGCGGCGGTGCTGCCCCGGATCGTCCGGGACGGGGCCATGGAGAAGCTGAAGCAGGACCTGCGGCTGTGCCGGAGCCTGGGTGTCCGGGACGTGCTGGCGGGGAATCTGGGGCTGCTGATCCCGGCCCGGGAGTGCGGAATGCGGATCCACGGTGATTTCGGCCTGAACCTGTACAATTCTCTGGCGGTCCGCACCGCCCGGGAGCTGGAGCTGGCCTCCGCCACGCTGAGCTTTGAGATGACGCTGCCCCAGATCCGGGACGTGAGCAAGGACGTGCCCTGCGAGCTGCTGGTTTACGGCCGGATGCCGCTGATGATTGTGGAAAACTGCCTGTTCAAGGGCCGCACCGGCCAGTGCGCCTGCGGCAGCCCCATGAAGCTGGTGGACAAAACCGGCGCGGAGTTCCCGGTAATCCGGGACGGGGCCACCTGCCGCAGCGTGCTGCTCAACGGCAAGAAGCTGAGCCTGCTGGACCGGCCCGACGAGCTGGCCCGGCTGGGCCTGTGGGCCGTGCGGCTGTATTTTACCACCGAAAATCCCCGGGAGGTGGACCGGGTGCTGGCCGACGTCCGTCAGCCCGCCCCCTTCGATCCCGGCGCCTGCACCCGGGGGCTGTACCTGCGGGGTGTGGAATAACAGAAAGGAAGCCTGACCATGAGCCTGATTCTGGCGTCCCAATCCCCCCGCCGCCGGGAGCTTCTGGGACTGTTTCACCTGCCGTTTACCGTGCAGGCGGCGGATATTGACGAAACCATGGACCCGGACGCAGCGCCTTACGACGAGGTGGCCCGGGTCAGCCGGAAGAAGGCCATGGCCATCCCCCGGCAGCCCGGCGACATCGTCGTTGCGGCGGATACCATCGTGGTCTGCGGCGGGAAGATTCTGGGCAAGCCAAAGTCGCCGGAGGACGCCGTGGCCATGCTGACCATGCTCTCCGGCCGGGACCACCAGGTCATGACCGGCCTGACGGTGCTGCGGGACGGGCAGGCCGTCACCGTCACCGAGGTGACGGATCTCCACTTCCGGCCCCTGTCCCGCCGGGAAATCGAGGATTACGTCCGCACCGGCGAACCTATGGACAAGGCCGGCGCCTACGGCATTCAGGGCGGCGGCGCCCTGTTCGCCGAGAAAATGGTGGGCGACTATTATAATGTGATGGGTCTGCCGGTGTGCCGTCTGGGCATGATCCTGCACCGGCTGGCGCCGGAGCTGTTTGCGTCGTAAGGAGACACTATGAAACATTTTTTCAGTACCAAGGTGAAAATTGTGCTGGTGCTGGCGGCCTTGATTGCCGCCGGTCTGGCGGTGTTCACCAATCTGACGGGCACCAACCCCGGCGGCAATCTGGTGCAGGGGATTCTCACACCCATCCGGGCCGGAACCCGGGCGCTGACCGATCAGGCGGAGCGGTTTTACAGCTATCTGTTCCGGTACGAATCGCTGGAGGCGGAAAACGCCGAGCTGAAGCAGCAGCTGGCCCAGATGGAGGAAAACGTCCGCCAGTCCGACGCCCTGACCCGGGAAAACGACCGGCTCCGGGCACTGCTGGAGCTGGCGGCGGTCCACGAGGACTACGAGCTGGTGGACGGCTACATCATTTCCCGCAATTCCAACCAGTGGAACAGCACCATGACCGTCAGCCGGGGCTCCTCCGCCGGGATTGCAGCCGGAATGTGCGCCATCACCGCCAACGGCGAGGTGGTGGGGCTGGTGACGGAGGTGGGCAGCAACTACGCCGTCATCAAAACCGTGCTGGACTCCTCGCTGGAGGTCAGCGCCACCATGTCCTCCTCGGGCTACAGCGGCGTGGTGCAGGGCGGCTATGCCACCGGCAACCAGGGTCTGCTGCGGATGGACTATCTGCCCAGCTCCGCCGTGATCCGCAACAACGATCAGGTGGTCACCGCCGGTTCCACGGTGTATCCCCGGAATCTGGTGCTGGGCCATGTGGTGGACGCGGGCTTTGACGACACGGGCGTGGCCAAATTCGCCCTGCTGGAGCCTGCGGCGGACATTGCCAATCTGGAGCAGGTGTTCATCATTACCCAATACGATGCGTCGTGAGGCTCACCATGGCAAAGAAAAAGTATGAATTTAAGCCGGATCCCACCGGCTCCGGCCTGCTGACCCACCTGTATCTGACCCGGTCCCAGCGGCTTTCCCTGGCCAAATGGGCGCTGGACGCGCTGGTGCTGCTGGCGCTGCTGCTGATTCAGGATGTGATTATGAGCCGGTTTTCCCTGCTGGGGGCCACCACGGAGCTGGTGGCGGCGGGGATCCTGATCGTGTGCCTGACGGAGGGGGCGGAGAAGGGCGGCGTGTTCGCCCTGGCGGCCTCCGTCGTGTATGTATTTTCCGGCTCCTCGCCGGGGGAATACAGCATCGTGCTGCTCACCGCCGTGGGGGTGCTGGGCACCGTGGTCCGGCAGGCGTATTTCCACCGGAGCTTTGCCTCCACCATGCTGTGCGCCGGGTTGATGCTGCTCCTGTATGAAGCGGCGGTGTGGGCCGTGTGCCTGGTGCTGGGGCAGGTGCCCGCCCGGGCGGCGGCGGTATTCGCCCTGCGCCTTGCGCTGACGCTGCCCTGGCTGCCGGCGCTGTACCCCATCGTGCGTTCCATCGGAAAAATCGGAGGCGAACCATGGAAAGAATAACCCGACTGCGTTCCGGCCTGCTGATGGGCCTGTTCGTGCTGATTGTCTGCTTCTTCGGCTGGAAGCTGTTCCGGCTGCAGGTGGTGGAAACCAAGGGAAAAACCGACAACCAGACCACCTTCACCTCGGTCACCCGGGTGAAGGCCGCCCGGGGCGACATTCTGGACCGGAACGGCAACGCCATGGTCAGCAACCGGGCCAGCTACGATCTGGTGTTCAATTACTACGTCATCTTCAGCGCCGACGGCACCAACGACGCCCTGCTGCGGCTGGTGAAGCTGTGCCAGGAGCAGGGTATCGCCTACAACGAGCATTTCCCCGTGTCCAAAACCCGGCCCTTTTCCTACACGCTGGAGGACTATTCCTCGGCGTATCAGGGGTATTTCCAGTCGTATCTGGCCAGCCGGGGCAATCTGGACTCGGACATTACCGCGCCGCTGCTGATGAAAAAGCTCCGCACCGCCTACGGCATTCCGGAGGACTGGAGCGACGAGGACGCCCGGCTGGTCATCGGCGTGCGCTATGAGCTGGCCCTCCGGGGCGGCATTACCAACCTGCCCAACTACGTCTTCATCGAGGACGCGGCGGACACGGTGCTTTCCGCCATCCGGGAGCTGAATGTGCCGGGGCTGAACGTGGAGCCGTCCACCGTCCGGGAGTACAACACCAAGTACGCCGCCCACATTCTGGGCTTCGTGGGCGCCATGAGCCCGGAGCAGTGGGAGCACTACAAGAACGTGGAAGGCTACGAAATGGACTCCCAGGTGGGGCAGGACGGGTTGGAAAAGGCCTTCGAGGAGCAGCTCCACGGCGTGGACGGCCTCCGGGAGGACGTGGTCACCGCCGACGGCACCGTGGTATCCACCCGGTACCTGCAGGAGCCGAAGGCGGGCAATAACGTGGAAATTTCCATCGACCTGAACCTGCAGACCATTGCGGAAAACGAGCTGGCCGACACCATCGAAAAGCTCCGGGCCAACACCAACGAAAAAGCCGACGGCAAGGACGCCCAGGGCGGCGCGGTGGTGGCCATGAACGTGAAAACCGGCGAAATTCTGGTCTGCGGCAGCTATCCCACCTACGATCTGAGCCGGTATTTTGAGGATTACGAGGAAATTCTCAAAACCGAGTACGACCCCCTGTTCAACCGGGCGCTGCAGGGCACCTATCCCCCCGGCTCGACCTACAAAATGTCCATGGTGGTGGCGGCCATCAACACCGGCATCATCAACAGCCAGACGACGATTTACGACAAGGGCGTTTTCGACAAGTACGACAATTTCGCCCCCACCTGCCTGGCCTATGCCAGCGGCTACAGCCACGGGGACATCAACGCCGCCGAGGCGCTGCAGGAATCCTGCAACTACTTCTTCTATGTGCTGGGCGACGAGCTGAGCATCGACGTGATGGACGCCACCGCCAAGGGCTTCGGCCTGGGCGAGGCCACCGGCGTGGAGCTTTACGAGGAAGTGGGCCACCGCTCCAACCCCACCACCAAGGAGGAAATGTACACCGGCAGCGACGCTCTGTGGTACACCGGTGACCAGATCCTCACCGCCATCGGTCAGGCGGACAACCGGTTCACGCCGCTGCAGCTGTGCGTCTACGCCAGCACGCTGGCCAACCGTGGCACCCGGTACGGGGCCACCTTCATGAACCGGGTCGTTTCCGCCGACTACCGCAGTCTGGTGGAGGAGAACACTCCCAAGGTGCTCAGCACCATGGAAATCAAGGACGAGGCCTACCAGACCTACCTCACCGGCATGAAGCTGGTGTGTACCGACGGCACGGCCGAAAGCGTCTTCGGCGACTATCCCATTTCCGTGGCGGCCAAAACCGGCACGGCGGAAACCGACAAGGTGGGCGCCTCCGCCAACGGCTCGTTCCTCTGCTTTGCCCCGGCGGACGATCCGGAAATCGCCATCGCCGTCTACGGCGAGCAGGCGGGCCACGGCACCTCCATCGCCACGGTGGCCAAGGCCATTCTGGACAGCTACTTTGAAGTAGACACCACCGGCGACGCGGTGGCGGAGGAAAATCAGGTAGGCTGAGACTTGACAAAAAATGCGGCAGGGAGTATAATACTCCCTGCCAAATCTCTGTCAGCAGTGAACTCTGCGCGGCTTTTTGGCAATCGGCGGGAATTTTCATTCCCACTTCAATTGCATCGGACAGTTCGTGACCATCCTGTCGGTAAACAAAACTAGGGAACCGGAACAGGCACATTGTGCCCGTTTTTTGTTGTGGTCGCACTGTGCGGCCACTTTTTTGTTACCGGAGGTAAAGTTATGAAGCGTTCCCCTGCCCGTTTTCTTGCCTATGCCGCCATTATTGCGGCGCTGTATGTGGTGCTGACCTACTTACAGAATTTCCTGATTCCCGACTCGGCCACCTGGGCCGTCCAGTTCCGGGCGTCGGAGGCCCTGTGCGTGCTGGCCCTGTTCACCCCCGCCGCCATCCCCGGGCTGTCGCTGGGGTGCCTGCTGTTCAACCTGAGCAACGCCGGGGCGCTGCCGCTGGATTTTCTGGTGGGCACGCTGGCCACGGCGCTGGCCACGGCGGTCATGTGGCTGACCCGGAAGGTCACCGTCAAGGGCTATCCGCTGCTCGGTATGCTGATGCCCGCCCTGTTCAACGCCCTGATCGTAGGCTGGGAGCTGACGGTTTACGTCGGCAGCAGCTTCGCCCTGAACGCGGCGCTGGTGGCCCTGGGGGAGGCGGCGGTGCTGCTGACGCTGGGCACCGGCCTGTACTACCTGATTCGCGGCCGGGGGTTAGATCACCGGCTCTTTGGCGCCTGACAGCTCCCCCAGCAGCTCCAGCACGGCGGCGCAGTGGCACTGCTCCTGCCGGGCCATGCGGGTGAAGGCCGGGCCGTACTCCGGGTTGCCGGACCGGGCCTCGTAGGCCGCCAGACACCGCATTTCCCGGCCGTAGCACTGGCGCAGCGCGATTTCCGGCCGCTTCGGCTCCGGCGGCGGCACCTGAATGTCCGGCCTTCGCCCGGTAATCAGGGTGTAGATGCCCTTGAGGCAGGCAGCATGGTTCGTTTCCTCCCGGGCAATGCTCCGCAGCACGGCCCCGGCCCGGCCCGGCAGCTGCCGGGAAAGCAGCCGGTAGGCCGCCGCGTCCGACATCTCCCCGGCAATCAGCTCCCCCAGGACCTCCGGCGTCAGCAGACTCCGGCAGCGGGGGAGGGCGGCAGATTCTTCGTTCATGGGATCGTCTCCTTTCCGGATTTGCAGGATCTCCACCAGTATAACCCGGCGGCCCGGCGGTTTCAGGCCGAATGTGTCGGAGAAATTTCAAAAACTTCTTTTCTTTTTCGCTCATATGTGCTATCATAGGGCTATCAAACCGGAATTACCCCGACAGGAGTCTGATCTTATGCCCAGAACCAGCAACAAAGCGGAGCTTATCCTGGAATATGTGAACGAATTCATTCAGGAAAACGGCTATTCCCCCTCGGTGCGGGAAATCGGCGCCAGCGTGGGCCTGCGCTCCACCGCCTCGGTGAGCTACCACCTGCAGGCCCTGCAGGAAAAGGGCCTGATTCTGCCCCCCGGCGCCAAGGGCCGCAAGCGGGCCATCGTCACCGCCGCCCGGCCGGGCCAGATCCCCATTGTGGGCGTGGTCACCGCCGGTGTGCCCATTCTGGCGGTGGAGAATCTGGAGGGCACCATGCCCTGGGAGGGCGACCCCCACTGTTTTGCCCTGCGGGTCCGGGGCGACAGCATGATCGGCGCCGGGATTCTGGACGGGGACAAGGTGGTGGTCCGGCCCCAGCCCACCGCCGACGACGGCCAGATCGTGGTGGCCCGGATCGGCGACGAGGCCACGGTCAAGCGCCTGCGCCGTCGGAACGGCCAGGTGTGGCTCATGCCGGAAAACGATCGCTACAGCCCCATCGACGGCAGCGAGGCGGAGCTGGTGGGCCTGGTGAAGGCCGTGGTAAGAGAATATTGAATCTGATATCAGCCGCGGCGGAGGTGCTTTCGCCGCGGCATTCTGTATCTCCGGCCAGAAAAAGTGTCGAATATGAACGTTATTCTGTTTTTTTATCCAAAATTTCAGAAAAATAGTTGCATTCCAAAAAGCACCATGTTATACTGTAAATGTATCAAATGATTCAAATAGAAGCGAAGGGTTATTCGCAGAAAAGACGAAAGGGGTATTGCGATGTCGCACAAATACGTTTACCTGTTCACGGAAGGAAACGGATCCATGCGGGAACTCCTGGGCGGAAAAGGCGCAAATCTGGCCGAAATGACCAAGATTGGACTGCCGGTCCCTCAGGGGTTTACCATTTCCACGGAGGCCTGCACCCAGTATTATGAGGACGGTCGCCGCATCAATGATGAAATTCGCAGCCAGATCATGGAATATGTCGGGAAAATGGAGGAAATCACCGGTAAAAAGTTCGGCGATCTTGAGAATCCTCTGCTGGTTTCCGTGCGCTCCGGCGCCCGGGCGTCCATGCCCGGCATGATGGATACCATCCTGAATCTGGGCCTGAACGAGCAGGTTGTGAATGTCATTGCAGCCAAGTCCGGCAATCCCCGCTGGGCGTGGGACTGCTACCGCCGGTTTATCCAGATGTTCTCCGATGTGGTCATGGAGGTGGGCAAGAAGTACTTCGAGAAGCTCATCGACGACATGAAGACCCGCAAGGGTGTGGAATATGACACCGAACTGACCGCCGAGGACCTGAAGGAACTGGCCAACCAGTTCAAGAACGAATATAAGAATCAGCTGGGCGCCGCATTCCCCGACGATCCCAAGGAGCAGCTGTTCAAGGCCATTGAGGCCGTGTTCCGTTCCTGGGATAACCCCCGGGCCAACGTGTACCGGATGGACCATGATATCCCCTATTCCTGGGGTACCGCCGTCAACGTGCAGATGATGGCCTTCGGCAACATGGGCAACACCTCCGGCACCGGCGTGGCCTTCACTCGGAACCCCGCCACCGGCGAAAAGGGCCTGATGGGCGAATTTTTGATGAACGCCCAGGGCGAGGACGTGGTGGCCGGCGTGCGGACCCCCATGCCCATTCAGAAAATGCAGGAAATCCTGCCGGAAGTCTATACCCAGTTCCTGGACGTGTGCAATACCCTGGAAAATCACTACCGGGATATGCAGGACATGGAGTTCACCATCGAAAACAAGAAGCTCTACATGCTCCAGACCCGCAACGGCAAGCGCACCGCCGCCGCCGCCATCAAGATCGCCTGCGACCTGATCGACGAGGGCATGATCTCCGAGCAGGAGGCCCTGATGCAGATCGACGCCAAGAGCCTGGACATGCTGCTGCATCCCACCTTTGACCCCGCCGCCCTGAAGAAGGCCGAGCCGGTGGCCAAGGGCATCGCCGCCTCTCCCGGCGCGGCGGCCGGTACCATCGTCTTTACCGCCGAGGACGCCGTGACCCACGGCAAGAACGGCGAGAAGGTGGTGCTGGTCCGGCTGGAGACCTCCCCCGAGGATATCGAGGGCATGAAGTACGCCCAGGGCATCCTCACCGTCCGGGGCGGCCAGACCTCTCACGCCGCCGTGGTGGCCCGGGGCATGGGCACCTGCTGCGTGTCCGGCTGCGGCGACATCAAGATGGACGAGGAAAACAAGCGCTTCACCCTGGCGGGCAAGACCTACCGGGAGGGCGACGTGCTGTCGCTGGACGGCTCCACCGGCAATATCTACGGCGAGCTGATCCCCACCGTCCCCGCCGACCCCAACTCCGGCTACTTCGGCCGGATCATGGAGCTGGCCGACAAGTATAAGCGGCTGGGCGTCCGCACCAATGCCGACACCCCCAGCGATGCCAAGCAGGCGGCCGCCTTCGGCGCCCAGGGCATCGGCCTGTGCCGCACGGAGCATATGTTCTTCGAGCCGAGCCGCATCGGCGCCTTCCGGGAAATGATCTGCTCCGAGACCACCGAGGAGCGGGAAGCGGCGCTGGCCAAGATCGAGCCGATGCAGCAGGCCGACTTCGAGGGCCTGTTCGAGGCCCTGGGCGGCTATCCGGTGACCATCCGGTTCCTGGATCCCCCGCTGCACGAGTTCGTACCCACCGACGAGGCCGACATCGAAGCGCTGGCCAAGACCCAGGGCAAGACCGTGGCCTACATCAAGCAGGTCATTGCCGATCTGCACGAGTTCAACCCCATGATGGGCCACCGTGGCTGCCGTCTGGCCGTGACCTATCCGGAAATCGCCGCCATGCAGACCCGCGCCGTCATCAAGGCCGCGCTGGCCGTCAAGGCCCGGCATGACGACTGGAACATCGAGCCGGAAATCATGATCCCGCTGGTGGGCGAGGCCAGAGAGCTGAAGTTCGTCAAGGATGTGGTGGTGAAAACCGCCGACGCGCTGATTGCAGCCTCCGGCGAGAACCTCAAGTACGAGGTCGGCACCATGATCGAGATTCCCCGCGCCTGCCTGACGGCGGACGCCATCGCCGAGGAGGCTCAGTTCTTCTGCTTCGGCACCAACGACCTGACCCAGATGACCTTCGGCTTCTCCCGGGACGACGCCGGCAAGTTCCTGCCTGCGTACTACCGCGGCAAGATCTACGAGTCCGATCCTTTCGCCCGGCTGGATACCGTGGGCGTGGGCCGGCTGATGAAGATGGCCGTGGACATGGGCCGGAAGGTCCGCCCCGACCTGCACTGCGGCATCTGCGGCGAGCACGGCGGCGATCCCAGCTCCATCGAGTTCTGCGACGCCATCGGGCTGGACTATGTGTCCTGCTCCCCCTTCCGGGTGCCCATTGCCCGGCTTGCCGCCGCCCAGGCTGCCATCCGCGATCAGCGCCAATAAAAAGCCCACGCAGCAGCGTAGGCAAAACAACGGATAGAAATACGGTCACACAGTCCCTTTGGATTGTGTGACCGTTTTTTTGCCCATGTTCAGCTGAATACACCGCAAATCAAGCCGCTGGTTTCAATATGAAATCAGCGGCTTTTTTCGTGCTCCAAAAATTTTTTAAATTTCTTCGTTTAGGGGGTTAAAAAATGGGCCTTCTCGCTGGCTACCTATAAATTCCACTTTTTCAATTTCCACTTTATCGCCGTTGGAACAGGTTTGGAGGGCAAATTTCCACCTTGTTTTCCACGCTTGGACAAAAAGAGGAAGCAGGTTTGTTCCTGCTTCCTCTCCAAAAGACTTATTCGTTACTCTGCGGGATAAAAGGCATCCTTGCCAAGTCCGCAGGTGGGGCAGACCCAATCTTCGGGAACATCCTCCCAGGCCGTGCCAGGAGCGACGCCG
>CAJLCS010000015.1 GCA_905205195.1 uncultured Eubacteriales bacterium | reverse complement strand
TGCGACGAAGTGCGCGCAGCAGGCTGCAATCCTTTTGTCGGAAAAGCCCGAAGGGGTTTTTCGACAGTCTCAACCGCCGGACTCGTCATGAGTCCGGCGGTTGTTTACAGCCATTCCGGGGCGGCTTCAAAGCTGACGGTTTTTCCCCGGTAGGGGAAGGTCAGCCGACAGGAAAACAGACGCGGGGCGGTCAGCCCGTCCCGGGCGCCGTACTTATGGTCGCCCAGCAGTGGAAAGCCCCGGCTGGCAAACTGGACTCGAATCTGATGACTCCGGCCGGTGTGAAGCCGGATCCGGACGGTGGAGACGTCGTCCTCACAGTGAAGCCGGACAAATTCCAGCCGGGCCGGTTTCACGCCGCCCCGCATTCGTTTGACCACAAAAACCTTGTTATTCCGACTGTCCTTCCAGAGCAGGTCCTCCCAGTCGCCCTCCGGCGGCACGATGCCGTGAACCTGGGCCACATATTCCTTGACAAAGCTGCCCGCCGTCACGGCCCGGGACAGGGCAGCAGCGCTTTCGCCGGTCCGGGCGTAGACCATGACGCCGCCCACATTCTGATCCAGCCGGTGAACGGGGAAAAAGCGCCCGCCCAGCTGCTCCGTCAGCGCGCGGGGCAGCGCCTGCTCCGCATCCAGTCCCACCGGCTTGACGCAAACCGCCAGCGCCGAATCCTCAAACAGAATTTCCATGACCGTCCCCCCTGTTTACTTTCAGTATAGCAGATCGGTCAGAAATTTGCAAAAGAAAAGATGAAGAATCAATTTGTTGCACTTGCAACGGTTTTAAAAATCCTGTATAATAGTGCCGGAATGAAGAAGGAGGAGATTGCAATGACCACCAAAGAGTATCAGGCCAAGCGGCCACTGACCATTTTTCTCAGCTATTTCAAGCGCCACCGGAAACTGTTTGCCCTGGACATTTCCTGTGCGCTGGTGATTTCGCTGATTGATCTTGCGTTCCCGCTGGTGACACGCAGCGCCCTGTACGAAATGCTGCCGAACCGGATGTACCGGACGTTTTTCATCGTCATGGCCATCGTGGTGGGCTGCTATGTCCTGCGGGCGGGACTGAATTATATTGTATGCTATTACGGCCATACCTTCGGCATCCGGGTGGAAGCGGACATCCGGGCGGACCTGTTCCGGCATATGCAGGAGATGAGCTTCGATTTTTACGACAGTAACCGGACCGGCCAGCTGATGAACCGGCTCACCGCCGACCTGTTTGAGCTGACGGAGCTTGCCCACCACGGCCCGGAGGACCTGCTGACCTCCGTGATTACCATCATCGGCGCGCTGATTGTGATGGGATCGATCCAGTGGCGGCTGGCGCTCATTGTGGCGGTGATGATCCCGGTTTTCCTGATTGTGGTTTTCACCATGCGGAAGAACCTGTCCAGGGCCTCCGCCGGTGTCAAGCAGAAAACCGGCCACATCAACACGGAGATCGAATCCAGCCTGTCCGGCATCCGCACGGCCAAGGCCTTCGGCAACGAGGCGACGGAAAATGCCCGGTTTACGGCGGCCAACGAGATGTTCAAAACCTCCAAGCGGCAGTTCCACAAGGCTATGGGTCTGTTCAACAGCTCCATGGAATTTTTCCTCACCAGCCTGAACGTGGTGGTGATTGCCGTGGGCGGTTTCATGATTATGAAGGGCGAGATGGACTATCGGGATCTTCTGACCTTCAGCCTGTATATCGCGTCCTTTGTGACGCCCATGCGGAAGCTCTCCAGCTTTTCGGAGATGTTCGCCAACGGCTTTGCCGGACTGAACCGGTTCGTGGCTGTCATGCGGACGGAACCGACCATTCAGGACAAGCCCGGCGCCCGGGACCTGACGAATGTTCAGGGGCGGATTGACGTGGACCACGTCACCTTCTCCTACGACGGGGATCTGGCGGTGCTCCACGACGTGAGCCTGACGGTGCAGCCCGGCGAAACGCTGGCGGTAGTCGGCCCCTCCGGCGGCGGCAAAAGCACGCTGTGCCAGCTGATTCCCCGGTTTTACGACGTCACCGGCGGTAGCATCCGCATCGACGGCCAGGACATCCGGGACGTGACCCAGAAATCCATTCACGAGAAGATCGGCATCGTCCAGCAGGACGTGTTCCTGTTTGCCGATACGATTTTCGAGAACATCCGCTACGGCCGCCCCGATGCCACGGAGGCGGAGGTGACGGAAGCGGCGAAAAAGGCGGAGATTTACGACGACATCATGGCCATGCCCAACGGCTTCCAGACCTATGTGGGCGAGCGGGGCACGCTCCTGTCCGGCGGACAGAAGCAGCGGGTGGCCATTGCCCGGATTTTCCTGAAAAATCCGCCGATTCTGATTCTGGACGAGGCAACCTCCGCGCTGGACTCCGTGACGGAGGCGAAAATCCAGCGGGCCTTCGACGCGCTGGCGGAGGGGCGGACGACGCTGATTATTGCCCACCGCCTGTCCACCATCCGTTCGGCCAACCGGATTATTTCCGTGGCCGACGGCGTGATTACCGAGTGCGGCACCCACGAGGAGCTGCTGAAAAAGGGCGGCATTTACGCCGATCTCTACAACACCCAGAATGCGCTGGCGCTGGAAGCGCTGGCCTGAACCGTCCCCCCGCCTGCATTCCAGGCGGGGGGATATCCATATGCGAAAAAGTTGGGCAGTCCCCACCGCCCGAAAGCGGAGCGGCCGGCGTGCATCCCGGAGGTTCGTGTCGTATCGTGTATGATTTCAATAAAAATATGTGTAGTTTAATGCAAATTGAACGTAAAATACGTTTAATTTTTACACGAACATCCGGTATACTATGGTCAGTACCCCGAAGGAGGGCTGTTTATGTATCGAAAAATCATGGGCTTTCTGGAAGCGTGGAAAGATAGCGTTCACCGCAAGCCCCTTATTTTACAGGGCGCAAGACAGGTAGGAAAGACCTATTCCATTCTGGCGTTCGGGCGCACCCATTACGTTACGAAAATGTGGCATACTTCAACTTTGAAACCAATCCAAAGCTGAACGAAACCTTTGAGGAAAACATCAGCCCCGATTATCTGATACCGATTTTGTTCCATATCGCAGCTCAGACAATAAAAAAATCGTTCCTCGCTATGCCGCATTTTGTATCTGAAATGAACATGAAAAAGAAGCCGACATCTGCACCGGATGTCGGCTTCTCAGCTTTTCGAAAAGCCAGAAGGGGATTCCCGACAGTCTGGCGGGGGACCCGGTTATTTACGCAGGCAGTCCGACGGCAGGCAGCCGAACCGCTTCTTGAAGGCCCGGGTGAAATAGGACAGATTGTCATAGCCGCAGGAGACGGCGGCGGCGGAGACGGACATCCCGCTCTCCATCAGCCGCCGGGCCTCGGCGCAGCGGGTCCGGTTGAGCAGCTCGAATACCGTGGAGCCGGTGACGGCCTTGAACTCCCGAGACAGGTGATATTTGCTGATGCCGACCTGCCGGGCCAGGCCGTCCAGCGTCAGCGGCTCGGCGTAGTGGGCGCGCAGGTAGGTCATGGCCGCCTTCACCCGCCAGCCGGAGGGCGTATCGCTGCCGGAGGAGGCGCCGGTGATGTAGCGGCTGCACAGCAGCGTCAGCAGCTGAAGCACCGCAAGACGGATTTCCAGCACACTGACCGTGGTTTCCTCCTGCCGGTTCTGCTCCCACGCGGCGGCAATGCGCCGGAAGGCCCGAGCCAGATCCTCGTCCCGGATGTGCTCCTGAAAATGCAGATGCTCCACAAAGACCCCGTTGTCGGCGCAGAAGCCGCTGTCGAGAATCAGGCAGTAATAGCGCAGCATTTCGGCGCTTCCGGTGGCGTGGAGCACATCGGAATTGATGATAAACAGGTCGCCGGCTTCCAGCGAAAAGGGAACGCCGCCGCAGAGAATTTCCCCGCTGCCCTCGGTGACAAACAGCAGCTCGATGTTTTTGTGCCAGTTCAGCGCCACCGGCGGATGGCCGCAGACCGTATCCAAGTGAAAGATAAAGGGCAGCAGCGGGCGGTTCATCACATGAACCTCGTAGAGAGAACCTGCCATGGAACGCCTCCTTCGGCAAGATTGTGTTAAAGTACGGCAAGAATAACCGTTGCAATCCGCCCGGAATCAGTATAGAATGAAATGGTCAGAAAGGCAAGTCCTTTTATGAAAAAGAACAAAAAACCAATTCCCCGTCAGAGGAAAATTTACAAACCGGAAAGGGAGAAAAAGCAATGTATCATTTTCCGATCGGTGTCATCCTGGAATCCTTCTGCACCACCCGCAGCGAGGCCATCCGCAAGGCGGCGGCCATCGGCGCCAAGGGCATCCAGATGTATGCAACATCGGGCGAAAACGCCCCCGAGAATCTGAATACCGCCGCCCGGCGGGCGCTGCTGGACGAGGTCAAGGGAGAGGGCCTGGTGTTTTCCGCCCTCTGCGGCGATCTGGGCAAGGGCTTCGGCAACGCGGAGCTGAATCCCCAGCTGATTGAGAAGTCCAAGCGGATTGTGGATCTGGCCAAGGAGCTGGAGACGGACATCGTCACCACCCACATCGGCGTGGTGCCCATGGACAAGAATCATGACCGCTACAAGATCATGCAGGACGCCTGTGCGGAGCTGGCCGCCTATGCCGACAGCGTCGGCGCCCACTTTGCCGTGGAAACCGGCCCGGAGCCTTCCGCGGTGCTGAAGGAATTCCTGGACAGCCTCCATTCCACCGGCGTGGCGGTGAATCTGGATCCGGCCAACCTGTGCATGGTCACCGGCGACGATCCCGTGCAGGCAGTGTACAACCTGAGAAACTACATCGTCCACACCCATGCCAAGGACGGCATCCGGCTGCGGGAGGGCAACCCCGAGTACATCTATCAGGTGGTCCATCCCATTCCCGCCGAGTTCGAGGGCGTCCATTTCTTTGAAGAGGTGCCTCTGGGCACCGGCAGTGTCAAGTTCCCCGCCTACCTGAAGGCGCTGGAGGACATCGGTTACCGGGGCTTTTTGACCATCGAGCGGGAAGTGGGCAACCAGCCCGAGAAGGACATTTGCACGGCGGTGGACTTCCTGACGAAGACCATCGAAGAAAACTAAGGAGGTTATTTTTATGGAAAAGGTAAAAATTGCGCTGGTCGGCGCGGGCAACATTGCCAACTCCCATCTGGAAAGCTACCGGCAGGTGCCGGACGCGGAGATTTACGCCATCTGCGATATCAATGAGGAGCGGCTCAACAAGACCGCCGACAAGTTCGGTATTACCCGCCGCTACACCGACGAGGACGTGATGCTGGCTGAGCTGCCGGAGCTGGACGCCGTGGACGTGTGCGTCTGGAACTGCAACCACGCCTCCTGCTCCATCAAGGCCCTGAACGCCGGTCACAACGTGCTGTGCGAGAAGCCCATGGCCTACTCCGCCAAGGAGGCGGAGGAAATGCAGGCCGCGGCGGAGAAGAACGGCAAGCTGCTGATGATCGGCTTTGTGCTGCGGTTTTCCGACGATGCCCGGATTGCCATGGACTTCATTCAGAAGGGCTTTTTGGGCGACGTGTACTACTCCAAGGCCCAGTATGTCCGTCGTCACGGCAATCCCGGCGGCTGGTTTGCCGACAAGGCCCGCTCCGGCGGCGGCCCCATCATCGATCTGGGCGTCCATGTCATCGACCTGACCCGGTACCTGATGGGCAGCCCCAAGCCGGTCAGCGTGTATGCGGCGGCCTCCGACCGGCTGGGCAACCGTCCTTACCTGCACAACGGCGAGGGCTGGAAGCCGGAAGATGCCTCCGAAACCGACGTGTGCACCGTGGAGGACTTTGCCACGGCCCTGATCCGCTATGATAACGGCGCGGTGACCTATCTGGAAACCTCCTACGACCTCAACGGCGAGGACATTGCCAAGCGGCAGCTGTTTGGCACCAAGGGCGGCATGGACCTGAGCAAGGGCGTGAAGATTTACGGCGAGTATAATAACTTCCTGGCCGACATCGACGTGAAAACCGAGAATTATAAGGAATCCCAGGATATGTTCGTGGCGGAAATGGCCCACTTTGTGGACTGCGTGAAGAACGGCACCCCCTGCCGGGCCAAGGCCGAGGACGGCATCGTGGTCATGAAGATTCTGGACGCCATTTACGAGTCCGCCAGAACGGGCCACGAAGTGATTCTGTAAGGAGAAGCGCCATGAAGATTTCGATCAGCTCTTATTCGTTCCAGCAGCACATCGGCGCCGGGAAAATGACCCAGCTGGACTGCGTGGCCAAGGCCAAGGAAATGGGCTTTGACGCCATCGAGTTCACTGATCTGGCCGGTGCGCCGGACCTGGAGGCTCAGAAGGACTACGCCCGGCAGATCCGGGCCGAGGCGGACCGGCTGAACCTGCCCATCAACGCCTATACCATCGGCGCCTGCCTGTATCAGGAATCCGAGGAGAAGAATCAGGCGGAGATCCGGCGGCTGGAGGGCCAGCTGGAGGTGGCGGCTATTCTGGGGGCCAAGGTGATGCGCCACGATGTGTGCTATGCGCTGGGCAAAACCGGCGATGCCCGCAGCTTTGATCTGATGCTGCCCACGCTGGCGAAAAACGCCCGGGCGGTGACGGAATACGCCCAGAAGTTGGGCATCCGGACCTGCTCGGAAAACCACGGCTATATCGCCCAGGACAGCGACCGAGTGGAGCGGCTGTTCAACGCCGTGCATCACGACAACTACGGCCTGCTGGTGGATATGGGCAACTTTGTCTGCGTGGATGAGGACCCGGCCAAGGCCGTTTCCCGGGTGGCGCCCTATGCCGTCCATGTCCATGCCAAGGATATGCTGGTCCGCAGCGAACCCACCGGGGCCTGCTGCTATCCCACCCGGGGCTGCAATTACTTCTGCGGCACCGTGGTGGGCGAAGGCGACGTGCCGGTGAAGAAGTGCCTGCGGATTCTCAAGCGGGCGGGCTACGACGGCTACGTCTCCATTGAGTTTGAAGGCGCGGAGGACTGCCTGACGGGCATTGCCCGGGGCCTGAAGAACCTCCGGAAGATTCTGGCGGAGTTGGAAGCGGAATAAAACAACGGCCCGGCGGTTCGATTCCGAAACGCCGGGCAATGTTATGCTTTGGCCTTTGCCGTTGTCTCCCGGAGGATCAGCTGTCCGGTGAGCATGATTTTCTGCCGGAGCCGGTAGGAGGGATCCTCCAGCTTTTTCTTCATCAGGTCCCACGCGATCCGGTTGACCTGCTCCCATCCGCTGTCGATGGAGGTCAGCGCCGGGTCCATGTGCTGGGAGGCGTTGATGTTGTCCATGCCGATGACGGACACATCCTCCGGCACCCGCAGGCCGCTGCGGGTCAGGTGGGAAATGGCACCGCAGGCGATATAGTCGTAGGCGCAGATGACGGCGGTGGGCGGCGTGGGCAGCGCCAGCAGCCGGGTCATGCCGTCCTCACCGGCCCGCTCGAACCGGTCCGCGCTTTCCACCAGATAGGTTTCCGGCACCGGCAGCGACGACGCGTCCATGGCGGCCTGAAACAGGGCGGCTTTGCTTTGGGTCAGCCGGTCGCCGATGAAGGCAATGCGCGTATGGTTCAGCGATTGCAAATGGGCCACCGCCTGCTGCATTGGCTCGCTCAGGTCGCTGACCACCGAATCCACCGACGCAGAGCCGCCGCTGATGGAAATGATCGGCGTTTCCGTGGCGGCGGTGCCGGAATAGCCGTAGACGAAAATGCCGTCCACATGGAGATAGGCGGCGTAGTATTCCACAAGCTCCGCCTGCTTTTTGCGGTTGAAGCCGTCGGTGGAGATCAGCACCAGACCGCCGTCCGCCTCGATGACCTGCTGAAGCCGGTCCACGGCGTCGGCATAGTAGTAGCTCCGCAGCTCGGGACAGATCACGGCGAAAATCCGTTTGCCGAACCGGTCCAGATGATATTTTTCAAAGCAGCCGTATTGCTTGGCAATGTCGAAAATGTAGGTTTTCGTCTTTTCGCTGACATCGTCGGCGTTGTGAAAGGCCTTGGAGACGGTGGACACCGACACACCGGCCAGACGGGCAAGCTCCCGCAAATTCATGAGCCATTCCTCCTTTTGCTTCAGTATAACACAGGCGGCGGAAAAAGGCAACTCGAAATAGTTTCGTTTCTGATTTCGTTGACAACCCCGAAAAGCTGTGATAGAATACCCCCATTGAAGTACCGAAGGGGAGATGAGGGAGATGACCGCAGAGAAGCGGGCGCTTCGCCGCAGCCGCGGCGCTTATATTGCCGAGGCGGCGCTGGAATATTTCATTGCCATTCTGGTTCAGGGAACCTTTCTAGCCCAGGTGACCATGAGTCTGGGCTTCACCGACAGCCAGACCGGCATTATTTCCTCGCTGATTTCTATGGGCTGCCTGTTCCAGCTGGCCTCCATGCTGCTGCAGCGGCGGCGGGTCAAGGGCTTTGTCATCGGCATGAGCATTGCCAATCAGCTGCTGTTTCTGCTGCTGTATGCCATTCCGCTGACGCCGCTGCCGGATGCCGTCCGCAGGGGGGCCTTTGTGGTGCTGATTCTGCTGGCCTACCTGCTGTATTATACGGCCCATCCGAAGAAAATCGGCTGGCTGATGTCGCTGGTGGAGGACGGGCGGCGGGGACGCTTTACCGCCGTGAAGGAAATGGTGTCGCTGCTGACGGGCATCGGCTTTACCAACGCCATGGGCCTGGTGGTGGACCGGTATAAGGCGGCGGGACGGATACAGGACGCGTTTCTGATCTGTGCGCTGGTGATTCTGGCTCTTTCCGCGCTGCATACGCTGATGCTGGCCATCTGCGTGGAGCCGATCCCGACGGAAGCGGACCCGGTGCGGAAGAATTTCTTCCGCAGTTTTGCCGCCGTGGCCGGGCAGAAGAAAATCGTGATGGCGGCGGCGGTGTTTGCAATCTGGAATCTGGCCTGCTACTGCGCCACGCCGTTTTACGGCACCTTCCAGCTCCGGGAGCTGGCCCTGTCCCAGAAGACGGTGGCCATTCTGGTGTCGGTGGGCAGCCTGAGCCGGATGATTGTGTCCGAGCCACTGGGCAGCTTTGCGGACCGGTTCTCCTTTTCCGCCATGATGCGGCTGTGCCTGACGGCGGCGCTGCTGTCGTTCCTGTGCGCCGCGCTGGCGACCCCGGCGACGGGACTGCTTTGCTTCCTCGGCTATTACATCCTTAACGGCATTGCCATGGGCGGCATCAGCAGCGCCATGATCAATCTGGTTTTCGATTATGCGTCTGCCGCCATGCGGTCCGATGCGCTGGCCTTCTGCCAGTCCGTGTCCGGTATCTGCGGTTTTCTCGCCACGCTGGCGGCCAGCCGGTTTGTGGCGGCCATGCAGGCGGGGGGAAGCCGCCTGTTCGGCCACACGGTGTATGCCCAGCAGGTGACCTCGGCGGCCGCCGCCGTGCTGTGCGGCGTGCTGATCGTCTTTCTGAGCCTTGCGTTTCCCGGCAAAAAGAAAGCAGCAGCCTGATGAATGAAAAAAGCAGCTCCGGAACCTCCGGAGCTGCTTTTTGCGGTGAATTCAGGGGTTGAAGTTTTCAAAAATGGGCAGCCAGCCCTCCCGGACGGCCTGGTCGTAATCCTCCTTCCGGCGGATGGTCCAGCTGACGCCCTGCAGGTGCCACCAGCGGCGGCAGATGTGCAGGCTCAGCCGGCTGCGGTCCTCAAACTTGTAAGCGAGGAAATCCGGCCGGGTGAGCAGGTTGGCAGCGCTGGTGGTAATCAGCCACTGGGTGATTAGCGGGGCCCTGGCGGGGTGGGCGATAAAATTCTCGGACAGCTGGCCCCGGATGATGTCCGGCCGGTGGCGCCGGAGCCACAGCAGGCACCGGGGGTCGAAGGATTCCAGGCAGTAAGGGCCGCGGTAGTCGTCCAGCATCCGGCAGACGGCTTCACACAGGGCGCTGCCGTTGCTGTGGGCGGTTTTCAGCTCGATAATCATGGGGGCTTTTCCGCCGAACAGCGTCAGTACCTCCCGGAAGGTGGGAATGGTCTCCGTCGTGCCGCCGAGGGGGTAGTTCTTCAGATTCTCGGTGGTCAGATCCTCAATCCGGCCGGGCTTTCCGGTGGTGCGGATCAGATCCGAATCGTGCATCACGGCCAGATTGCCGTCCTTCAGCAGGTGAAGGTCCAGCTCAATGCCGTAGCCGGCCTCCAGCGCCGCCCGGAAGGCGGCCATGCTGTTTTCCGGCCGGACTTCGTCGTGCAGACCCCGGTGGGCATAGGCCCAGCCATGCAGCGCCTTCAGGCCGGGGTGGCCGGTCCGGCCCCGCAGGCTCAGGAGAAACAGAAGGGCCAGAACAACCAGTACAATCAGAACAATCATGGAGCAGTCTCTTTTCTTTAATCGTCTACGTCAAAGGCTTCCAGTCCCTTTTTGGCTTCCACCCGGTTGTCGCCGTGGCGGACAGAGAGCATGGTGGCGCAGGAACCGGCCACAAACACCGCCGCGAAGGGGAACAGCGCCCGGTAATCCACATACCGCAGCAGCAGGCTGGAGAGAATCGGCGCCGCAATCTGGGCGGACATACTGAAGGTATAGTACAGCCCGGTAAACTTGCCAACCTCGCTGCCGGAGCACATTTCCACCACCATGGGCAGGGAATTGACGTTGATGGCGGCCCAGGCAATGCCGATCAGCACAAACAGAATGTACAGCGCCGGGGAGAAAACGCCCACGGTGACGGTGTACAGGAAGGCGGCCAGGAAGCTGGCGGACAGCAGCACGGTGCCGAACAGAATGGTTTTCCGGCGGCCGATCCGGCTGGCCACGCTGCCCACGGGGATGTAGCTGATGATGGCGCCGGCGGTGGCGATGGTCAGGCACATGGCGGACTTGCCCTCGGGCATATCCCACATGGTGGCGGCGTACAGGGAAAACCAGGTGGTGACGCTGTTATAGCCGATGAACCACAGCGCAATGGAAATCAGCAGAAATGCCAGGCTCTTTTTCACGGGCTTGGGCAGAACCTCGCCCTTGTCCGTTTCCTTGGCCAGCTCCTCCTCGGGGTGGGCCTGCTCGTAGCGCCGCTGCTCGGCGGCCAGCTTCGGCTCGTCCACAAACAGCATGAGAATCAGCAGCGCCGTGACCATAATCCCGGCGACGGTGGCAAACAGGGGGAAATAGCTCTTGTAGGTTTCGGACTTGGTGGAGTACAGGAAGGTCGTCACCAGCAGATACAGCACGCCGCCGATGGCGCCCATCAGATTGATGACCGCGTTGGCCTTGCTGCGGAGGGGCTTGGGGGTGACGTCGGGCATCAGCGCCACGGCGGGGCTGCGGTAGGTGCCCATGGACACCAGCAGTATGGCCAGTACTGCCACGAAGCAGCCAAGCTTCAAATTGGAGGGGGCGGCGTGATAGCTGTCGGCAATCAGCGGCAGACCCAGCATGAGCAGAACAGAGGCGATGGTGCCAAACAGGATAAAAGGTTTGCGCCGGCCGAGACGGCTGTGACAGCGGTCGGACAGACTGCCGAACAGCGGCAACAGGAATAGGGCCAGTACGTTATCTGCGGCCATAAAGACGCTGGAAACGGTCTCGCTCATGCCGAAGGTGCGGGTCAGAATCAGCGGAACCAGCGTATCGTACATCTGCCAGAAGGAACAGATGGCCAGAAAGGCAAAGCCGATGAGAATGGTCCGCTTGGTGTTGAGTTTCATGGGAAGCCTCCTTCAATCGTTCGGATACTGTCATTATAACGGGAGCGGCGCCGATTGTCCAGCGTAAATCGCCGCCGGAGCCACGGTTTGACGGCTCCGGCGGCGATTTTTGACATTATCCCAGCAGCATGACGGGGACGTAGACGCAGGTGGGACGCTCGGAAACGCTGACCTCCAGCACCAGACGGTTGTTGGGGGCCACCGTGGCCCCGGCGGTAACGGTGAAGACGGCGGAGGCGTTTTCCCGGTAAACGGACCAGGGCACGTCGGCAGACAGGTTGGCTTTGCAACTGACCGACCAGCCCTCCGGCAGCAGCCAGCGGAGATGATAATGCTTGGCGGGCTGCATTCGCAGGTTTTTCACGGTAATTCTGCCGGTAACGGTACCCAGTGGGGTAATTTCCGGCAGACCGTCCAGCTCCACCCACACGTCGGCGTAAATGCCGGCCTGATGGAAGGAATAAGGGGACCGTCCGAACATTTCCCGCACAAAAGCATCACCTACAAAGTACTCCGGCAGTGCCTGACGGAAATCGTCGGCATCGCCCAGCCGGATTTCGTTTTTCGGCGTGCCGTAGGAGTAGTCGCTGCCGCCGTAGAAGGCGTCATAGTAGGCGGTTGCCCGGGTGGTGGCAGGGAGCAGCGCCATGACGGCGTCGGTCAGCACCTGACTGGTGGCGGGCCAGTCGCCGTGGCCCTTGAGGATGCACTTGGTGACGATTTCGTCACCGATGTGGGCGCTCCAGTCGGCCGGAAGTCCGGCGGTGCCGCCCAGAATGCCCAGAATGGAGCCGAGGGTCGCGCCGGTGCAGTCGGTGTCGTCGCCGCAGTCAATGGCAAGAATCATGGACTTTTTGAAGTCGCAGCCGCCGTACAGAAGGCCCAGCACCACATAGGCCACGTTGGCCGGAGCCTGGAACCAGCCGATATCGGCGCTCTGCTCCACCAGAAGGCGCCGGGTTTCCTTCCAGTCGGTGCCCCGGGCATATTCCTCCCGAACCAGCTGCACCGCCTTGGCCACCCGGCAGTCCGCCGGAATTTTGGACAGCGCAATATCCAGCAGTCGGTTGATATCGTGGAAGACGAAGGCTGAGCTTTCCAGCGCGGCCACGAAGATGGCGGCGTAGGTTCCCTCGTTGTAGCCGTGGTCTACGCAGGCATCGTAAAAGGCGTAGCGGATGGCTTTCTCCGGGCAGCCGGGGAACAGGCAGGCCCAGATTTCGGTGCGGATCCATGCGCCGTTGGAGTGCTTCCACAGGTCGTTGTAGACTTGACCGGCCAGGGGCGGCAACAGCCCTTCCCGGAGGTTGCTCTTGCACTGCCCGTATTCGTTCCAGGCCGGGCCGATGTAATCCAGCCAGTATTCGCCCAGCACCTTTTCGTCCACGTTTTCCGGCCCCATTTCTTCCATGGCCCGTAGCCACACCAGCTGCAGGTCCAGGTCGTCGTTGGGCAGGACGCTGCCGGGGGCGGTGGAAAAGCCCTGAATGTCCAGAAGCTCCCGGGTGCCCTCGTAGGGGGTGCCCATGGTGCCGCCGATGTTTTTACCGATCCAGCAGGCGTGGATTTTGTCCCGCAAGCGGGCGCGGTCGAAGGTAATCTGATGGTTTGTCATGACGGTTCCTCCTTGTTTTTTGTGCTGTTTTCAGTATAATGGGAGGAGAAAGAAAAATCTAGGCCAAAGGAGTCAAAAACCATGCCAAATCGCTCAGATCCGCTGCCCCGGCTGCCGGTGGTCTATGTGTACACCCAACCGGTCTACCCCGCCGCCGGGGAAAGCGCCGCAGCGCCCGGCGCACTGAATGTGTACGATGTGACCTATCTGCACTTCCATAATCTGATTGAAATCGGCTATTGTACCGGCGGCACGGGGATCTGCTATGTGGACGGCCGGTCCTATCCCTTCCGGGCCGGGGATGTGCAGATCGTGTTTCCTTTTCAGCGGCACCTGTCCAAAAGCACCGGCGATACGCCGAGCCGCTGGTACTGGCTGAACGTGGACGGCGCCGGGCTGCTGGACCGGATCGGCATCACCGACCCGGCGGTGCGGGAGCGGCTGTTGGGTCGGGAAATGGGCGTCAGCGGTATTATCGACCGGGAACGCTACCCGGAAATCTGCCGTCTGGTCAGAAGCATGGTCCGGGAGGTGTTCGAGCCGGAGGACGGGCGGCAGGAGCCGATGCTCTGCTACGGGGCGAGCTTTCTGATGCTGATGACGGCGCTGTGTCAGGTGCCGGTACCGGCGAAGCAGCCGGATTCCGGCCGGAAGCCGGGGCTGCGGGAAATCGCCCCGGCGCTGCTGGCCATCCGGGACCAGGTGGACGGCGGAACTGCGCCGGAGGTGCAGGAGCTGGCCCGTCTGTGCGGCATGAGCCTTGCCACCTTCCGGCGGCGGTTCGGCGCGGCGGTGGGCGTGGCACCGAAGGACTATATTACCGCCTGCCGGATTCACCGGGCCTGCCGCCTTTTGCTGGAGGACGGGGACAAAATGATCGAAATTGCGGGGAAATGCGGCTTTTCCGACGTTTCCGGCTTTAACCGGTGCTTCCTGAAGCTGACCGGGCTGGCCCCCCGGGATTATCGGAAGCGGTATGGGACACGCCTGGAAAAAGATGGTGTCAAGAGGTAAAAACCAACAAAAAACGGCGGGAAGATTCGTCGCATCTGCCAATATACAAACAAGAAAACCGATTGTATAATGCCTTTAGATGTGAAGGTATGGCCTTTTGGCTATGGCCGACAGGAGGCTGAAAGATTGAATTACGATGTTTACGTTGGCTCTTATCAGAGCAAAACGGGCGGCGACGGCATTACCCATCTCCGTCTCGATACTCAGGCCCGGACGCTGACCCGGCTGGAATCCTACCCGGCGGAAAGCGACAATCCGTCCTTTCTGGTGGTGGGCCGGGAGCATGTTTACGCTGTCAGCGAACGGATGGACCACGGCTATGTTTCCGCCTTCCGGCGGGATCCCCAAAGCGGCAGACTGACCTTCCGCAACCGGATTGAAACGCCGGGGACGGCGATGTGCCACCTGACGGCGTGGCCCGACGGGCGGCACCTTTCGGCGGCCAACTACGCCAGCGGCAGTCTGGTGACCTGCTCGCTGACGGCAGAGGGCGATATGGACGCCCTGTGCCAGCTGGAGCAGCATCACGGTGTGGGCTTTGACAGCCAGGGCCGCCAGGAAGGCCCCCATGTCCATTCCACCGTCATCGGTCCCGACGGAAAGACGCTCTACGCGGCGGACCTGGGGCTGGATCAGGTGTTCTGCTACGACACCCATCCGGACGGCACGGTGACGCTGGCGGCGGACGACCGGCAGATTCACCTTCCCGGTGGGGAAGGCCCCCGGCACTTCGTTTTCTCGGACGACGGGGCACGGTGCTATCTGGTGACGGAAATGGGCAACAAGCTCTTCGTCCTGCAGCGCAGCGGCGACGGATACCGGACGGTGCAGACGGAAGCGCTGCTGCCGCCGGACTTTACGGACTTCAACACCGCGGCGGACATCCATTTTTCGCCGGACCGGCGGTTTCTGTATGCCTCCTGCCGGGGTCGGGACTGCCTGACGGCGTTCCGGGTGGACGGCGAAACCGGCCGCGTCACGCTGACGGGATACTATGACTCCTGGGGCAGGTGCCCCCGCAATTTCTGTATGGTTCCGGATAACCGGCTTGTCCTGATTACCAATCAGGTCACCGGCAATCTGGTGCTTTGCCCCCGGGATCCGGAGACCGGCGCCATCGGCAGCCCCGTGGCGGAGGAATCCATCCCGCAGGCGGTTTTCGTGGATCTTATTTTATTATAACAAACAGGAGACGGGAACAATGGAAGCAAAAAAAGCGATCGTAACGGGTGCCAGCCGGGGCATCGGACGGGGTATTGCATGGAAGCTGGCTTCGCTGGGCTATGAGCTGGTCATTTCCTACAATACCAACGGCGCCGAGGCGGAGGACCTGGTAGAAAAGATTCAGTCCACCTTCGGCACCAAGTGTACGGCCTTCCAGGCGGCGCTGGATCACCGGGGCGAGGGCAAGGCACTGGTGGCCAAGGCCATCGAAACAATGGGCGGCCTGGACCTGCTGGTCAACAATGCGGGCCTGTGCCGTATGACCGGCATTCTGGATATGCCGGAGGAGGAAATGGACCAGCTGGTGGAGCTGGACTTCAAGAACTACATTCTTATGACCCAGGCGGCGGCCCAGTACATGGTCGAAAACGGCATCCGGGGCAGCGTGGTGAACATCACCTCCTCCCGGGGCGAGCGGGCCTATCCCGGCGATGCCATTTACGGCGGCATGAAGGCGGCCCTGAACCGGGCCATTCAGTCTCTGGCCATCGAGCTGGGACCTTACGGCATCCGCGTCAATAACGTGGCCCCCGGCTTTACCAAAGTCCGCACGCCGGAGCAGCTGAAGGACCTTCCGCCGGAGTGGGCCAAGCATTACGACGAAAACTACGACATCGTGGGCCATATGATCCCCCTGTCCCGGTACGGAACCCCGGCGGATATCGCCAACGCGGTGGCGTTCCTGGCGTCCGACGAGGCCTCTTACATCACCGGCATTACCATCCGGGTGGACGGCGGCCTGATTCTGCCCGGTATGCCCGAATCTCCCAGCATTGAGCACAACGTCCGTGGTTGGGGCTATCATGACCACTACGGCGTTAGAAGAAAGAAGCAGGAAGCAACCAAGACCGAAGAAAAAGGAGACGAAAAGAAATGAGTAACGTAAAAATCAGAGACGTCCGTGCCATCTGCACCGCGCCCCGGAATATCGATCTGGTGGTCGTGAAAATCGAAACCACCGAGCCGGGCCTGTACGGCCTGGGCTGCGCCACCTTCACCCAGCGCTGGTGGTCCGTGGCGGAGACCGTGGAAAAGTACATGAAGCCTCTGCTGGTGGGCCGCAGCGTGGACAACATCGAGGATATCTGGCAGGTCATGATGGGCAGCTCCTACTGGCGCAACGGCCCCGTCCTGAACAACGCCATCTCCGGCGTGGACGAAGCCCTGTGGGATATCAAGGGCAAAATGGCCGGAATGCCGGTGTACGATCTGCTGGGCGGCAAGGTCCGTCAGGGCGTTGACGTGTACCGCCATGCCGGCGGCCGGACCATCGACGAGGTGGAAAAGGGCGTGCAGGACTATCTGGATCAGGGCTATCGCTACGTCCGGGTGCAGCTGGGCGGCTACGGCGGCGACCCCACCCGTCAGGATATGGTCAAGCCCGACGGCGCTCCCTCCGGCGCTTACTTCAATCCCAAGTCCTACATGGATATGCAGATTGAGATGTTTAAGCACCTCGACGAGGATTTCAAGGGCAAGAACGTTATGTTCCTCCACGATATCCACGAGCGCCTCACCGGCAACATGGCCGTGCGGATGGCCAAAGCGCTGGAGCCGTACAACCTGTTCTTCCTGGAGGACGCCCTGTGCCCCGAGCAGCCCGAGTGGTTCGAGAAGATCCGGGAGCAGTGCTCCACGCCGCTGGCCATGGGCGAGCTGTTCAATCATCCGCTGGAGTGGCGGAATCTGGTCATCAACCGGCTCATCGACTACATCCGCGTCCACATCAGCCAGATCGGCGGCCTGACGCCTGCCAACAAGCTGGCCAAGTTCTGCGAGGTGTTCGGCGTCCGGACGGCCTGGCACGGCCCCGGCGACCTGTCCCCCGTGGGCATGGCGGCGCAGGTGCATCTGGATCTGGTTTCCCCCAATTTCGGCATTCAGGAGTTCTCCGGCCATCCCGAAGTGGAGCAGGAAGTCTTCCCGGGCTGCCCCCACACCGACAACAAGGGCTACCTGTACGTCAACGAGGCTCCCGGCCTTGGTGTGGACCTCAACGAGGAGCTGGCCAAGAAGTATCCCTGCGAAATGCGGCATGAGTCCCGCAACTGGCTGCTGTCCCGGCTTCCCGACGGCACCTCTGTTCGTTCCTAATTTGATGCTTACCCGGCGGACAGTACATCGTACTGTCCGCCGCACTTTTTAAGGAGAAACTATGGACATTCTTTTAATCGGCGGCACCGGCAACATCAGCCTGTCGGTGACAAAGCAGCTGCTGGAGCGGGGCGACCGGGTCACCCTGCTGAACCGAGGCAACCACCCGCTGCCGGCCGGGGCGGAAAGCCTGATTGCCGACATCCGGCAGGAGGAGGAAACGGCCCGGAAGCTGGAAGGGCGGCATTTTGACGCGGTCTGCGACTTTATCGCCTTCGAGACGGCGGACGTGGAGCGGGACCGGCGGCTGTTTGGGGGCAAAACCGGCCAGTATGTGTTTGTCAGCACGGCGTCGGCCTACCAGAAACCGCCCCGGGACTACCGGATCACCGAGGGCGTAGCCCTGTATAACCCCCACTGGGCCTATTCGAGGAAGAAAGCGGCCTGTGAGGAATACCTGATGCAGCAGTACCGGGAAAACGGCTTCCCGGTGACCGTCGTCCGGCCCAGCCACACCTATGGCCCGGAAAAGGTCCCGGTGGGTATTCACGGCAACAAGGGAAGCTGGCAGGTGCTGCGGCGGATGCTGGACGGAAAGCCGGTACTGATTCCCGGCGACGGCACGTCGCTGTGGACGCTGACCGCCAGCGACGATTTTGCCCGGGGCTTTGTGGGCCTGCTGGGCAATCCCCGCGCCATCGGCGAGGCGTTCCACATCACTTCCGATGAGGCGCTGACCTGGGACCAGATTCACGGCCTGATTGCCGATGCGCTGGGCGTGCCGTTGAAGGCGTATCATGTGGCGTCGGACTTTCTGGCGGCGGTTTCCCCCTACGATCTGGAGGGAGCGCTGCTGGGGGACAAGGCCTACAGCGTGGTGTTCGACAATACCAAGCTGAAGCGGGCCGTTCCGGCGTTCCGGGCGGAGATCCCGGCCTGCCGGGGAATCCGGGAGGCGGTGGCAAACCTGCTCGCCGATCCGGCCCGGCAGACGGCGGATCCGGAATTTGACGCCTGGTGCGACCGGGTGATTGAAGCGCTGGAAAGTGCGAAGGAAGTGCTGCGCCGCTGACGCTATCCCAGAAGCAGCGGCTGAAGCTGACGGCCCTCCAGGGCGGCCTCCAGCGCGGCGGGAATGGATGCAAAGTCCGCCACCAGACTCGTGGGCTTCCCCTCCGGATCGTCCTGCCGGAAGGGGACAAAATAGTAGTGCTTCCGGGCGAGCAGCCGCCCGATGTTCTCGGCGGCACCGGCCAGCGCATCGTTGGTGGACACGGCAATCAGCACCGGGCGGCCGTTGCGGAGATGGCTTTTGGCTGCCATGGTCACCGGCGTGTCGGCAATGCCGTGGGCCAGCTTGGCCAGCGTATTACCGGTGCAGGGGGCGATGACCAGCGCGTCCAGCAGCTTTTTCGGCCCGATGGGCTCCACCTCCGCCAGCGTATGCAGCGGCGGACGGCCGCAGAGGGCGGCGGCCCGGGCAATGTGCGCTTTCGCCGTGCCGAACCGGCTGTCAACGGTGTAGGCGGCGTCGGAAAAAATGGGGGTCACCCGGTGTTCGGCGGCGCACCGGGCCAGGACGGGGAATACCCGGTCAAAGGTGCAGAACGAGCCGCACATGGCAAATCCGAGTTCCATCAGAAAGCACCTCCCAGCAGCTTCAGCACGGTTTCAGCGATCAGGGCGCCGGAGGCCTCCGGCGCCAGCCGCCCCGGCAGGCCGCGGGCCTGCAGAACGTCGGTTCCGCCGATGCCGGGCACCGAGGCAAGCTCCATTTTTAGGCACCCCGGCGGGCACCGGGTGGCGTCGGCCTCCGACAGAACCGGCGCCGGTACGGTGTTGAACAGGACCCGGCAGTCCGCAAGGGGCATTCGGTCCGTCGGCACGGCCCGGATGCCGAAGCTCTCGGCCATGGCCCGGTCCCGTTCCTTCCGGGCGGCGACGGTGACGGCGGCACCGCGCTGCCGGAGCCGGAAGGCCAGATGCTTTCCGATCCGGCCCCAGCCGACGATCAGCACCGGCGTTCCGTCCCACAGGCAGGGCAGCCGGGCTTCCGCCAGGCGAAGGGCGCAGTCGGCAGTAATGGCGGCATTTTTGGCGAGATAACCGGGGTCCTGAAGCAGGTCCAGCTTCCGGACGGCATCAAACACCGGCCGGTCCAGCCCGCCGCCGATGACGGTCACGTCCCGGCCGGACCGGGCAAGCAGCGCCTCCGGGTCGCCGCCGCCCCGGAGCAGCCCCTCCGGGGTCAGACTGGGCACCGGCAGCAGCAGATGGGTGACGGCGGGGGAGAGGTCCTCCGCAAAGGGAATGCCGGCCTGCCCCAGTCCGGCGGCGGCAAATGCCCCGGCGGGACCGGCTCCGGCGCTATAAAAAAGAAACGGATTCATAACATCCTCCTTTCCCGCCAGACTATGCCCGCCGCCGTCAGCAGGTGCTTGATTTTTTGCGGGATTTCTGTATAATAAAACCAAGAGGTGATCGGTGATGCAGAGACTGGGTTTTATCCATGATATGATGGATGTGAAGGTGCTGATTTTGTTTGTGGCCTCCAGATCCAATTACCCCATGACGACACAGGAGATTTACGAGCTGTGCTATCAGGACGACTGCCTGAGCTATTTTGACGTGTGTACCGCCATTCCGGAAATGGTCAAATCCGGCCATTTGAAGGAAGCGGAGGGCCAGCGCTACGAGATTACGGAGAAGGGCCGTCAGGACGGCGCGGTGACGGAGGATTCCATCGCCTTTTCCGTCAAGCAGCGGGCGGAGAACGCCGTGGCCCGGTTCAACCGGCAGCTGCGCCGCAGCAGCTTCGTCAAAACCCAGATCACGCCCCGGGACAACGGGGACTTTTCCGTGGTCATGTCGCTGGACGACGAAACGGGGAATCTGATGACGCTGGAGCTGATGGCGCCGGATCAGCGGCAGGCCGTGCGGCTGAGCAAGCTCTTTGAAAAGAAGGCGGAAGAGGTTTACAACCTGACCATGACGGCGCTGCTGGACGACGAGGACGCGCTGGAGGACTGACCCCCTTGCCGGAAACGGAAAAATGTGGTATAGTCTAAGTACACCGAAGAATCGGTGATACGAAAGGAGCTGCCGCATATGAAGTTTCAGTACAGTGAGAAAAAGGTCGCGCTGCCGGAGAAGGTCCACGCCTATGCCGAGAAAAAAGTGATGAAGCTGGCGCGGTTCTTTGAGGATGGTGCGGAGGCACTTGTTGTCTTTTCCGTGGAAAAGAATCAGAACATCGTGGAGCTGACCGTTCACGGCGCAGGGACCTGGTTCCGTGCCCATGAAAGCACGTCGGATATGTTCGCGTCCATCGACGCGGCGGTGGGCACCATCGAGGGCCAGATCCGCAAGAACAAAACCCGTCTTGCCCGTCGGCTGCGTCAGGACGCCTTTACCCGGACGGCGGAGGAGACCTCCTTTGCACCGGAACCGGCGGAGGACGACCTGAGCATTACCAAGAAAAAGAGCTTCTATTTCCGGCCCATGACCCGGGAGGAAGCGGTTTTGCAGATGAATCTGCTGGAGCACAGCTTCTTCGCCTTCCGTGACGAGGATAACGGCGGCAGCTTTGCCGTGGTGTATCGCCGCAACGACGGCGGCTACGGCCTGATTGACGACGCAAAATAAAAAGACAGTTTTGGCGCCGCTCCCGGCTTCGGGGGCGGCGCCTTTTGCTTGCAATCCGGGCGGAAGCGTGCTATGATCTGGGCAGACGGCTGCAAAAAGCGGCGAGAGAAAGGAAGAGACGAGATGTTTAACGGATTAGGCATGAATCTGGGTAATCTGTCCCGGCTGTCTGCGGCACAGACCCGCTCGATCAGCCCGGAAAATTTCACCGGCGAAAAGGGCCGGGGCGGCATGGCGCTCCACGGCACCGGGGAATCCTGCGCCCGGGACCTGGGGCAGGGATGGAAAATCTCGCCCTCCGTGGTCATTCCGGCGGGGACGACCTTTGAGCTGGCGAACATCGAAGGCCCCGGCGCCATTACCCACATCTGGATGACGCCCACCGGAACGTGGCGCAAGACCATTTTCCGCATTTACTGGGAGGATCAGACGGTGCCCTCCGTGGAATGCCCGGCGGGGGATTTCTTTGCCAGCGCCTATCAGGGCGGCTTTGCCCAGCTCACCAGCCTGCCGGTCTGCGTCAATCCGGGCAGCGCCTTCAACTGCTACTGGGAGATGCCATTCCGGAAGAGGTGCCGGATGACCGTGGAGAATCTGGCCGCGGAGGACATGGTCCTGTACTATCAGATCGACTATACACTGACGGAGGTGCCGGAGGACTGCGCCTATTTCCATGCCCAGTTCCGCCGGGTCAACCCGCTGCCCTACGGGCAGGTATACACCATTCTGGACGGCGTCCGGGGCCGGGGACAGTATGTGGGCACTTACCTTGCCTGGGGCGTTCACAATACCGGCTGGTGGGGCGAAGGGGAGATCAAGTTCTATCTGGACGGCGACCGGGACTTTCCCACCATCTGCGGCACCGGGACGGAGGACTATTTCTGCGGCTCGTATAATTTTGACGTGGGCGGACGGTTCACGGAGTACTGCACGCCCTATGCCGGAATGCCCCGGGTCATCCGTCCGGACGGCACCTACCAGTCTCAGGAGCGGTTTTCTCTGTACCGCTGGCACATTATGGATCCGATCCGCTTTACCTCCGACCTGAAGGTGACCATTCAGGCGCTGGGCTGGCGCAGCGGCGGCCGGTATCTGCCGCTGCAGGACGACATTGCCTCGGTGGCCTTCTGGTACCAGATGCTGCCGGCGGCGCCCTTCCCCCAGTTGCCCGATGCGGACGGCCTGGAGATCATCTGAAAAAGTTTATCAAAAATGTTGGCTCCAAACTTGACAGCTTGGCTCCAAATTGCTATAATCTAGGCAATAAGGGAGTAGTCGGCGTAATCTGCGGGGCTGGGTCAACATACTGAGGAATTCCTCTGGTCCAGCCTGAAATGACGAGACTTTGCGGCCGGCTCAGTCTGTTTGGAGGACTTCCGTGCCGTTTATGATGGGCAGGAGGTCTTTTTTTATGGGAATCTGGGAATTGCTGCTGCTGGCCGTGGGCCTGAGCATGGATGCCTTTGCGGTGTCCATCTGCAAGGGGCTGGCCATGCGGGAATCGTCCGTGAAGGGGTCGCTGATCTGCGGCGCCTGGTTCGGCGGCTTTCAGGCGTTGATGCCGCTGATCGGCTTCTTCCTCGGCGCGCTGTTTGCCGAGGCCATTCAGGCCTTTGACCACTGGGTCGCCTTCGGCCTGCTGGTGCTCATCGGCATCAATATGCTGCGGGAAGCGCTGAGCAAGAAGGAAGAAGAGAAGGTAAGCGCCGATTTCTCCTTCAAAACCATGCTGCTGATGGCCATTGCCACCAGCATCGACGCGCTGGCGGTGGGCCTTTCGCTGGCCATGGCGGGCAATGTGAACATCTGGGTGGCCATTACGATGACGGGCATCACCACGTTCCTCCTCTCCGCTATCGGCGTGAAGATCGGCAATGTGTTCGGCAGCCGGTATGAGAAAAAGGCGGAAGTCGTCGGCGGCGTGATCCTGATTTTCCTCGGCGTGAAGATTCTGCTGGAGCATCTGGGAGTGCTGGCATGATCCGCAGCCGAAATCGCCTGCGGGTTTGTATGGTACTGCTGGCACTGAATCTGGCCTTTATCTGGGGCAATTCCCTGCTGCCGGGGACGGTGTCCGGCTGGATCAGCGGCCAGCTCAGCCGGATTTTGCAGCAGCTGCTCCGGCCGGGGCAGACCGGTCCCGCCGGCGGCGACCATCTGCTGCGGAAGCTGGCCCACGGGACGGAATTTGCCTGCCTGGGGGCGCTGCTGTGCTGGCTGGACGGAATGCTGGCCTTTCACCCGGTCCGGACGCCGCTTCACGCCCTGTCCGGCGTCCTGGCGGCGGCCTGTGCGGACGAAACCATCCAGCTTTTTGTGGCCGGACGGGGGTCCAGCCTGATTGACGTGTGGATCGATACGGCGGGCGGCGCCGTGGGCGCTGCCGCCGTTCTGACGGCCGCGCTGCTCGTCAGGCGGAGAAGGTCAGGAAAACAGGATACCGCAGAAGATGCCTGAATGCAGGCTTCTTCTGCGGTTTTTCATGGACATTTCCGGCACGACGTGGTATGATACGTCCAAAAGGAGGGACGGATATGTATCGGATTCTGATTGTGGAGGATGACCCGGATATTGCCGGGGCCATTGCGGCCCGAGCGAAAATGTGGGAGTACGACGTGGCGGCGGCCAACCGCTTCCGGAACGTTCTGGAGGATGTTGAAGCGTTTCACCCCCATCTGGTGGTGATGGACATTACGCTGCCGGTGTACAACGGCTACCACTGGTGCCGGGAGATCCGGAAATCCTCCAAGGTGCCGATTCTGTTTCTTTCCTCGGCGGCGGACAATCTGAATATTGTCATGGCCATGGATCTGGGGGGCGACGATTTTATCGCCAAGCCCTTTGACCTGAACGTGCTGATGGCGAAAATTCAGGCGCTACTGCGCCGCACCTACGATTTTTCCGGTGCGGCGCCGGTGCTGGAGCATCGGGGCGCGTTCCTCAACACCGGGGACCAGACGCTGACGGTGGCGGGGAAACGGATTCCGCTGACGAAAAACGAACACAGGATTCTCCTTTCTCTGCTGGAAAACAAGGGAAAGGTCGTCAGCCGGGAGCGGCTGATGGAGCGGCTGTGGGAGACCGACGCCTTTGTGGATGAAAATACCCTGACGGTCAACGTCAACCGGCTGCGCCGCAAGCTGGACGCCGCCGGGCTGGAGCATTTTATTACCACCAAGTTCGGCGTGGGCTATCTGGTGGAGGGAGAGAACGAATGAAGCTGCTGGGACGTTATCTGGCCGGGCGGCGGCGGACCGTGGGGGCCTTTGCCCTGTTCGGACTGCTTTTTGTGCTGACCTTCTACTTTTACCGCTTGCCGATGAAGGCGATTCTGTACCCGCTGGCGCTGTGCGCCATGCTGGGGCTGAGCTTCCTGCTTGCGGATTTTCTGCGGGTGCGGCGGCTGCACCGCCTGCTGTCGGCCCTGAAGGAGCAGGCGGACTGGCCGGAGGAAATGCTCCCGCCGCCGTCCACCGTCCTGGAGGAGGACTATCAGGCCATGGCGTCCTTTCTCCGGCAGACCCTTTCCGCGCGGGAGGCGGCGGCCGGGCGGCGCTATCAGGACATGATTGACTACTATACCGTCTGGGTCCATCAGATCAAGACACCCATTTCCTCCATGCGGCTGACGCTGCAGGAGGAGGACTCGCCCCTGTCCCGGAAGCTGACGCTGGACCTGTTCCATATCGAGCAATATGTGGAAATGGTGCTGGCCTATCTGCGGCTGGACTCGGCGTCCAGCGACTATGTGTTCCGGGAGTGCAATCTGGACGGCCTGATCCGCCGCACGGCCCGGAAATTTGCCGGGGAGTTCATATCCCGCCGGATTCGCTTTGTGTACGAGTCGGTGCAGGCGTCGGTGCTGACCGATGAGAAGTGGCTGGGCTTTGTGCTGGAGCAGCTGCTGTCCAATGCGCTGAAATACACCCGGCAGGGGACGGTCACCGTGTCCATGCCCGGCCCGGGGCTGCTGTGCGTTGCCGATACCGGCGTGGGCATTGCGCCGGAGGACCTGCCCCGGATCTTTGAGCGAGGCTACACCGGCTGCAACGGCCGGGAGGAGGGCCACGCCAGCGGGCTGGGGCTGTATCTCTGCCGCCGGGTCTGCGAGAATCTGGGCATCCGCATGACGGTGACCTCCCGCCCTGACGAGGGAACGGCCTTTACGCTGGATCTGAACCGCTATGATCTGAAAATACAGTAACTTCTTACGGAACTGTAAGATTTGAGACGGGAAATGTAAGCCGGTTCGATGGGCTGCGTTTCCCGTTTCCGCTATAATAAGGGCAGTTCATTTCACAGGAGGTTTTCCTTATGAGTTTATTGGAAGTCAGCGGCCTGCGGAAGGTTTACGCGGCCCGTCTGGGCGGCACCCAGGTGGAAGCGCTGAAAAACGTGAATTTTACCGTGGAGCAGGGAGAATATGTGGCCATTATGGGCGAATCCGGCTCCGGCAAGACCACGCTGCTGAACATTCTGGCGGCGCTGGACCGGCCCACCGCCGGCAGCGTGCTGCTGGACGGCCGGGATCTGGCCAAGCTGCGGGAGGCGGAGGTGGCGGCCTTCCGGCGGGACCGGCTGGGGTTTGTGTTTCAGGAATTCAACCTGCTGGACACCTTTACGCTGGAGGACAATATTTATCTGCCGCTGGTACTGGCCGGGCGGCCCTACCGGGAGATGGCCCAGCGGCTGACGCCCATCGCCCAGCGGCTGGGAATTGGGGACTTGCTGAAAAAGTATCCCTATGAGGTGTCCGGCGGCCAGAAGCAGCGGGCGGCGGTGGCCCGGGCGCTGATTACGGATCCCCGGCTGATTCTGGCCGACGAGCCGACCGGCGCGCTGGATTCCCGGGCCACGGAGGAGCTGCTGCGGCTGTTTGCCCAGGTCAACCGGCAGGGCCAGACCATTCTGATGGTGACCCATTCGGTCCGGGCGGCCAGCACGGCGGGCCGGGTGCTGTTTATCCGGGACGGCGAGGTGTTCCACCAGCTCTACCGGGGGCAGGACAGCGACGAGCAGCTCTATCAGCGGATTTCCGATACGCTGACCATGCTGGCGACAGGCGGTGACCGGGCATGAAACTTGGCTTTTATCCTCGCCTGGCGCTGGACGGTATCCGCAAGAATAAACGCCTGTATGTGCCGTATCTGCTGACCTGTGTGGGCATGATCATGATGTTTTACATCGTGTACGATCTGCAGGAAAGCCCGGCGGTGGCCGCGATGCGGGGCGGCGAAATGCTTCAGACCATTCTGGGCCTGGGCGCCTGGGTCATCGGTGTTTTTTCCTGCCTGTTTCTGTTTTACACCAATGCGTTTCTGATCCGGCGGCGGAAAAAGGAATTCGGCCTTTACAGCATTCTGGGTATGGGCAAGCGGAACATCAGCCGGATTCTGCTGTGGGAAACGGTGATGATTTATGCCCTGTCCCTGCTGGTGGGCCTGACCCTCGGCGTGGCGTTCTCCAAGCTGATGGAAATGGGCCTGATCCGGCTGATGAACGGCACGGCGGACTTTGCTTTCACGGTTTCTCTGCCCGGCCTTGGGCGGACGGCAATGCTGTTCGGCGGGATTTTCCTGCTGCTGTTTCTGAACGCGCTGCGGCAGGTGCGCTTTTCCAGCGCCATTTCGCTGGTCCGCAGCGAGAATCTGGGCGAAAAGCCGCCCCGGGCCAACTGGTTTCTGGGACTGCTGGGCGTCGTTCTGCTGGGGGCGGCCTATTATCTGGCGCTGACCATTCAGGATCCCGTTGTGGCCATCACCCTGTTCTTCGTGGCGGTTTTGCTGGTGATTCTGGGTACTTATCTGGTGATGATTGCCGGCTCCGTGACGCTTTGCCGGTTCCTGCAGAAGCGGAAGCGGTTTTATTACCGGCCCAACCATTTTGTGTCGGTGTCCTCCATGGTCTACCGCATGAAGCGCAACGGCGCGGGGCTGGCCTCTATCTGCATTCTGGCGACCATGGTGCTGGTGATGATCTCCACCACCTTCAGCCTGTATGCGGGGATGCGCGAGACGGTGAACCGGATTTATCCCCACGAGATCATGATCGAGGCCTACTTCGACCCGGCTACCGGCGGCGATGACGAATGGGCGGCCCAGCTCCGGCAGGACCTGGAGCAGCTGGTACTGCAGGACGTGACGCCGGAAGACGAAACCTTCTTCCGGGCGCTGCAAACCTACGGCGCGCGGAACGGAAGCCGGATGGTCCTGGGACAGGAGCGGATGGAACAGGAGGCAAGCGGGTACTGCACACTCTTTTTTGTGCCGCTGCAGGACTACAACCGGCAGACCGGCAGCAGCGAAACGCTGGAGCGGGACGAGGTGCTGATCTATTCACCGGACGGCTGGGACGGCACCCGGACGCTGGAGGTAAAGGGTGGTCCCACTTACCGGGTGAAAAAGACGGTGGCGACGTTTCCGATGGCCCGGAACAGGATGGCAGCCATAACGGAGCTTGTGGTGATTGTACCGGATTTCCGGGAAGCGGCGGCGCAGCTTCTTCCGGCCGTGGATCCGGCGGAGGAGCTGACTGGCGCCGTGTATGAGGAATTCGACACCGGACTGGGGGAGGCCCAGCAGAAGACCCTGTATCAGACGCTGGCAGACCGGCTGGGGACGCTGGCGGAGCGGTATGACGACAGGTCGTTCCGGATCGACAACCGCCTGGAGCATCAGGAGGACTATTTCGGGATGTACGGTGGCCTGTTTTACCTGGGCATCGTGCTGAGCATCGTGTTCCTGTTTGCGGCGGTGCTGATGATCTATTACAAGCAGATTTCCGAAGGCTACGAGGATCAGGGACGGTTTGACATCATGCAGAAGGTGGGCATGACCAGGCGGGAGATCCGGAGAAGCATCAATTCCCAGCTGCTTCTGGTATTTTTCCTGCCGCTGCTGGGTGCGGGAATGCATCTGGCCTTTGCCTTCCCGATGATCGAAAAAATGCTGCGGCTGTTTTCGCTGGACAACATCGGGCTGTTCGCGGCGGCGACGCTGGTGTGCTTTGCACTGTTCGCGGTGTTCTATACGCTGGTGTATCGGGTGACGTCCAATGCCTATTACCAAATTGTCAGCGGCGCCAGAGGGCGGGAAGCATGACAGGGCGTTCCGGCAAGGTCAGGGAAACGGTATCCCGGTGCGTTTTCTGGCTTGGCCTGACGGCGGTTGGGGTCCTGCTGATCCCGGTGGGGCTGCTGGCCGGCGGAATCTGGCTGGTGGTACAGGCCATGAACCGGCTTCTGGAGGTACTGGACGGCAAGAAAACATGAAAACTGCCCCATGTCTGCTGAAGAGCGGACATGGGGCAGGGGGGCGATATGGCGGAAGGGCGGTTTCTGCGGGGGCGTTTTGCCTCCAGCCTACCGGTGGAGGCAGAAGGAACTCGTTTGATTAAGGAGCCGGCGTCGTCGAGCCGACGTCGGGTGAATGCCCACCGGGCATTCGCATTAAATCGCTCGAGTCCCGCCCGGCATATACAAAAACAGGCTATCCCGTATGGGATAACCTGTTTTTGGTACGCCAGAAGGGACTCGAACCCCCGACCTACTGATTCGTAGTCAGTCACTCTATCCAGCTGAGCTACTGGCGCATACCGCTTTTCTCAAGCGCTTAAACATCATATCATAACCGCCTGCAAAATGCAAGTCCTTTTTTGCAAAACATAAAAAATATTTTGCGTTTTTTCGACATTCCCTCTTGTCAATTCCCGGCGTTCCGGTTATAATAAACTCACTAACGATAGCAGGAGGACCTATTATGGCTGCCAAAATTGAAAAAGAGACCATTATCGGCGATGTTCTGGATATCGCGCCCCACAGCGCGCCGCTGTTCCTGGCCATCGGAATGCACTGCCTGGGCTGTCCGTCTTCCCGGGGTGAAACCGTGGAAGAGGCCTGCATGGTGCACGGCATTGACTGCGACGAGTTCCTGACGCAGCTCAACCGGTTCCTGGAGGCTTACGAGGCCGATCAGGAAAGCAAGAAGAACTGATTGCCCGGTCAGCCCTCCCGGATTTCCGGGAGGGCGATCTTTTTTGGAGGAAACCATGATACAGCTTTCGCCTCGACTAAAAGCCTGCTGCGACTGGGTGCGCCCGGGGGACCGGGTGGCCGATATCGGCTGCGACCACGGCTATCTGGGCATTTCGCTGCTGCAAAGCGGCAGGGCGTCCTTGGTGATTGCCGCCGACCTGCGGCGGCAGCCGCTGGAGAGCGCACGCCGGAATGCGGCCCGGTACGGTGTGGCAAGCCGGATGGCGTTTTATCTGTCCGACGGCGCGGCGGACATTCCCCGGGATTTCGACACGCTGGTCTGCGCCGGGATGGGCGGCGACACGATGATTTCCATTTTGCAGGCTGCACCATGGCTTTGCAGCCCGTCCTACCGGCTGATTCTGCAATGCCAGAGTCGCCAGCCCCGGCTTAGAAGTTACCTGACGACCCACGGCTGGACCATTCCCCGGGAAATTCCGCTGCGGGACGGGCGCTTTCTCTATACCGTGCTGGAAGCCGTTCCGGGGTCGGGGGAACCGCTGACGCCGGGGCAGTGCTGGCTTTCACCGGCGCTGCTGCAATCCGGCTCGCCGCTGGTGCCGGAATACTGCCGCCGGATGCTGCGGCTCATGGCGGCGGAGGCGGAACATCAGCCGGATCCCGCTTGCCGGCAGGCACTGGACGAAGCGGCCGCAGCGGCGGCACCTTATCTGACAGGAGGAGAACCGAGATGACAACGGTTTCGGACGTGTATGCTTTTCTGGACCGGCTGGCGCCCTATGCGCTGGCGGAATCCTGGGACCGCAGCGGCTTCAATGTGGGCCGGGGCGACCACCCGGTGCACAAAATTCTGGTGGCGCTGGATCCCACGGAAACGGTCTGCCGGGAGGCGGCGGACCGGGGGGCCGACCTGTTGGTGACCCATCACACGCTGCTGTGGCACCCGGATTTCGTCAACGACCGGAGCCAGCAGGGAAAATGCGCCCTGTTTCTCATCGAGCATGGCATTGCCCACATCAACGCCCACACCAATCTGGACCTGGCCCCGGAGGGCGTGAATCAGGTGCTGGCCCGGCGGCTGGGTCTGACGAACGTCCGGCTGCTGAACCCCTGCGGCACGCTGGAGGACGGCAGGCTATGGGGGCTGGTCCGGGTGGGGGAGGTGCCGCGTCAGCCGCTGGGGGCTTTCCTGCGGCGCGTCAAGACGGCGCTGGGCTGCCCGGCGCTGCGTTATGCCGACGGCGGCCGGGACATCGGGCTGGCTGCGGTCGGCGGCGGCTGCTGCACCGACGAAATCCGGGCGGTGGCGGCGGCCGGGTGCGACGCATTCGTCACGGCGGATGCCAAGTATAACGATTTCTGGGATGCCCGGGATCTGGGGCTGACGCTGATCGATGCGGGGCATTTTTATACGGAAAATCCGGTGTGCGCCCTGCTTGCGGAGAAAATCGCGGCGGCATTCCCGGAGGTTTCTGTTGAAATTTCCCAAAAACACGCGGATTGTATGAAATTCTTCGAATAACGGTTGATTTTTCACCGGAATCTATGCTAAAATAGATTGAATGATTTTCAGGCGTAAGCCATGACGATAGAAGGGAAGATACCAAAATGTCAGGACATTCCAAATGGCATAACATTCAGAAAACCAAGGGCGCACAGGACGCCAAACGGGCGGCAGCCTTCACGAAAATTGCGAAGGAAATGATCGTCGCCGTGAAGGAAGGCGGCGGCAGCATTGACCCCGCCAACAACTCCCGTCTGGCCACGGTCATCACCAAGGCCAAGGCCGCCAATATGCCCAACGACAACATCAAGCGGGTGCTGGAGAAGGCCGGCGGCGCCGGCAACGGCGAATCCTACGAATCCATCACCTATGAAGGCTACGGCCCCGGCGGCGTGGCGGTGATCGTGGAGGCTATGACCGACAACCGGAACCGGACTGCCGGTTCGGTGCGGCATCATTTCGACAAGTACGGCGGTAATCTGGGTGCCAACGGCTGCGTGTCCTGGTCCTTTGACCGGAAGGGTGTGCTGGTCATCGACAACGAAGACGGCGATCTGGACGAGGATACCGTCATGATGGACGCCATGGACTGCGGCGCCGACGATTTCGAGGCGGAGGACGACTGCTTCACCGTCTACACCACCCCCGACGATTTCAACGCCGTGGCCGACGCCATGAGCGCCAAGGGCTACAGCTTTGTTTCCGCCCAGATTGAAATGGTTCCCCAGAACTATGTCAAGCTGTCCGAGGCGGACGCGGAGCGGATGGAAAAAATGCTGGAGCTGTTCGACGAGGACGACGACATCCAGAACACCTGGCACAACTGGGATCAGGAATAACACAAAGCGGCGCGGAAGAGGTTCTTCCGCGCCGCTTTGGCGGGAGAAACGGGACATGGTATCGGGCGCGATGCACCTTGCGGTGCCGGCGGAACTGAATAGGGAAATGCCGCCCCGGAATCCGGATCGACTGGCGCTGGGAGTGATTCTGCCGGACGGGTCGTCGCGACGATGCTGAACGAAGCTTGATGGAGCTGGCGGTTGTGAAAAAAGGGGGGTAAGACGATATGAGCGGCGGAGACGGTCTGGTCAATCGCAGTTCCGACCGGTATATGCAGGTCAACAATTGTGGCATTCAGACGCGGACGGACCACTTCACGGTGACGCGGAGCAACGGCTGGAAGGATTACCACATTCTTCTGATTATCAGCGGAACGTGCATCGTGTATTTTCAGGGGAAGGCTTATCGGCTGCTTCCCGGCCATGTGGCGTTTTATGCGCCGGGCGAGGCGCAGAAATACTGCTTTCCGGAACCGTGCGAATCGTACTGGGTCCATTTTTCCGGAAAGGCGGTTCCGGAAATTCTGGTGGAGTGCGGTTTTTCCAGCGGTGTGTATTCCCTGACGCCGGACACCCGACTCAGCGGGTTGTTTTCCGAAATGATCAGCCGTTTCAACGGCGAGACGACCCGGGTTCAGAGCAACGCCTCCATGATCGAACTACTGTATGACCTGGCGCAGCGAACCCGGCATCCCGGCGCACAGCCGGACGATCCGGGAATCCGGGCGGTTAGGTCTTATCTGGACAGGCACTACGACCGGACGGTGACGCTGGAGGACCTGTCCCGGCGTTCCGGCTATTCAAGAAGCCGGTTTTCCTATCTGTTCAAGAAGGTAACCGGCTGTACGCCTCTGGATTATCAGCGAAATATCCGTCTGAACACGTCATGCGATCTGCTGCTATCCACGTCCCTGTCGGTCAGCGAGATTGCGGCGCGGTGCGGCTATGACGACCCAATTTATTTTACCAAGCTGTTCCGGCGCCGGTTCTGCCTGTCACCGACCCGATACCGAAAAGAGAATCTGACGAAATGAGGCTGCCGGACTTCCCGCAGGGGAACGGCAGCCTCGCGTTATTAGGATGCGCGGTGTTCGGAAACGGATTTGGAAATCATGGAAATCAGAGAAAACGTCTCATTCAGGACCCCGGCCCAGGATCCCACAAGTAGATCATAGATCAGGAAAGCTATGGAAATCGGGATAGACATCAGCCGGATTGAGGAGGTTTTGGACATCGTCAGCGAAACCGTTACCAGCATGGAGGCGAAAATCGGGATAAGCTGTACGGCCGAGCGGAGCGTGGAGAGGGCCAGCACGGCGTTGACGGTGATAAACAGCGCGGCCCAGAAGTGGATTCTTGTCTGACACTTCCGATTGTACAGGAGGACAAGCTCCCGCACTATGCCGACCAGATTCGGAATGGCGCCGCCGGGGGCGGACAGAAGCAGATAATGAATGGCCCACAGAATGTCGGAAAGCAGCTTCAGACGCAGATAGTTTTTTCGTGCTGTCTGGCGGTACATGAAGAAAAGGGACGTCATTCCGAAAACCCCCAGTAGCTGCGCCGACCATTGGGCCAGAACCGGTTTCAATGGAAGGTGATCCACCAGTGCCGGATGTTGACGCAGCCTTCCCGGTAGGGATCGGACGCCTGAATCAGAATCCGCGTTTCACCGCCAAACCGGCCTGTGACACAGTTGTTGGAATAGTAGGCCATGTCACCGCGGCCCTGCGGGGGCGTCAGACGCAGAAAACGGCCTTCATCCCAGTGCAGACCGTCCTGAGAGGTGTACAGGACGAAATGAATGGGCTTGTCCGGATTGTTGCCGGAGCGGCCGTGCAGAAAATACAGACCGTTGGCATGGCAGATCTGCGGATTGCGGATCCGCTTGGCGAAATATGCGCCGGACGGAGCCGACCAGGTGCTGCCCATGTCCGGGCTGATGCAGAAATCCGCGTGGTATTCGTCGTTTTCGTTATAGATGTAGACGATCATCCTTCCGTCGGGGAGCAGATCCATGGCGCCGTAGCTTCGGCCGAAGGTGTCAAAGGGCACCACGCTTTTTTCTTCAAAGGTCTGCCCGTTGTCGGTGCTGGTATAGAGGCGGTAGACATGCTCCGGCCGGTTGCCGGTCCATTTGATTTCGGCGTCGTTGCAGAATTCCAGCACATAAAGGACGCCGTTCCAATAGCGGGCGTCCATCACCCGGCCCCGGGCCGTGGACAGCAGCTGGGGGGCGGTCCATGTCACGCCGCCGTCAAAGCTGCGCAGCACGGTGGGCTCCAGATAAGGCTCCCAGCGGGTAATGGTTTTGTTCCGCAGGCAGAACAGCACAATGGTTCCGTCGTCGGTACAGACGGCCTTTTCACAACTGATATTGCAGGTCCCGTCCAGAAAGCATTGATAGGCATAGTCGAGTACCATCGGCGGTGACCAGGTTCGGCCACCGTCTGTGGTGCGCTTGTACTCCATCCAGCCGTAGCCGGTGTGCCCGTGCTCAATGGCGGCGGAGCAATTACTGAAAAAGGCCAGCATGGATTGGGGGCCGTATTCCACCAGTGCATGACCCATGTGGCCGCTGCGGTGACGGGCCTCGTTATCGACGAACAGAATGCCGTCGTTGGGAATGTTGCCGGGGATGATGGTATACGTCGGTTCCATTTTGAACATATCCTCCTGATAGGTGTTGTAGGGCAGCAGACTTGAGGCTGCCATCAGCATTATGATAGCATTTTTGCCGGGGCGGGGCCATAACAATTCTCTTGCAAACCGGTAAGATTTGCCTGTCCTGTGCAGGCACGGGGAGAAAAAGTAAAACGGGCAGAAAAGTCCCGCTCGTTTCCTAATGGATGGCGACCCGTCGGCGTCGGCCGGATTTTCCTGTTGCCATCGAATTCTACGGATAAATAAAACGACTTGCAAAAGCAAGTCGTTTATCATGCAATACTTTGCTGCGGCAAAATGTGAAATCAATTAGCGTCGTCCTATTTGTTAAGTAAA
>CAJLCS010000014.1 GCA_905205195.1 uncultured Eubacteriales bacterium | reverse complement strand
TGTCAAAATCCACCTGATCCTGGAACAGCGGCTCGATCTGAACATTGGAAAAATCAATCGGCTCGTCCTTAATCTCGATCTCGACCGTACCCTTAGCTCCGCCGATGATACCGACTTCCTCAGGCTTTTTCTCCGACTTGGGAGTGTCCAACGGCTTCATTGTGGGGAACAACAGCACGTCGCGGATGGAGGCGGAATCGGTCAGCAGCATCACCAACCGGTCCACGCCGAAGCCAAGACCACCCGTGGGGGGTAGGCCGTATTCCAGCGCGGTGACGTAATCGTAATCCACCTGGGCCTTGCAGTCCGGATCCAGAGACTTCCGCTCGGCCACCTGCCGCTCAAAACGCTCCTTCTGGTCGATGGGATCGTTCAGCTCGGAGAAGGCATTGCCGAACTCTGTGGCGTTGATGAAATATTCAAACCGCTCGGTGAAGGCGGGATCATTGGGCTTTCGCTTGGCCAGAGGACTGTTCTCCACGGGGTAATCGTAAATGAAGGTGGGCTGGATGAGTTTTTCTTCCACGAAAGCGTCGAAGAACTCCGCCAGAATGGCGCCCTTGGTGGGGATTTCCGGCAGCTCCACTTTCTTTTCCTTGGCGATGGCAATGGCCTCCTCGTCCGAGGAAACAGCGGCGAAGTCCACGCCGGAATACTTCTTTACGGCCTCGATCATAGTCATCCGTTCCCAATGGGACAGATCGATCTCCTTACCCTGATAGGTGATTTGCAGTGTGCCGCAGACATTTGTGGCCACGGTTTTCATCATGTCTTCCACCAGATCCATCATGCCGTGGAAGTCGGTGTAGGCCTGATACAGCTCAATGGTAGTGAATTCCGGGTTATGGGTGGGGTCCATGCCTTCGTTCCGAAAAATTCGGCCTACCTCGTAGACCCGGTCCATGCCGCCGACAATCAGCCGTTTCAGGTACAGCTCCGTCTCAATCCGCAGCACCATATCGATGTTCAGGGTGTTGTGATGGGTATAGAAGGGACGGGCGGAAGCGCCGATCTCAAAGGGCGTCAGGATGGGGGTGTCCACCTCCAGGAATCCCCGGCCGTCCAGAAAATGCCGCAGCTCCTGCAGAATCCGGCTCCGCTTGACAAAGGTGTCCTTCACCTCGGGATTGACGATCAGGTCAACATAACGCTGGCGATACCGGGTCTCCCGATCGGTCAGGCCGTGGAACTTTTCCGGCAGGGGCAGCAGGGACTTGGACAGCAGCGTGGCCTCGTGAACCCGGACGGAAATTTCGCCCCGCTGGGTCCGGAATACGTCGCCGGTGACGCCCACGATGTCGCCGATGTCGTTCTTCTTGAAACGGTTGAAGGAATCCTCCTCCATTTCGTCGATCTTCACATAAAGCTGGATGCGGCCTGCATTATCCTGCAAATCGCAGAAAACCACCTTGCCCATGCCGCGCTTGCTCATGAGCCGGCCGGCCAGGGAGACGGTTTTGCCTTCCATTTCCTCGAAACGGTCCTTGATCTGGGCGGAGGTGGCGGTGACATCGAACTTGGTCTGGACGAAGGGGTCCAGGCCCTGGCTGCGGAGGTCGTTCAGCTTCTCCCGGCGGACCTTCATCTGGTCGCTGAGGGACAACTCCTCCTGCGGTACAAACTTTGCCATGGCTTACCCCTCTCGAGACACGCTGACCACCTTCATGTCGAAGGAACCGGCGGGGGCGATGACGGTAAAGGTGTCACCGGCGGAGCAGCCGACGATGGCCCGGCCGAAGGGGGAGTCATCGGAGAGCTTGTGCTCCATAGGATTGGCTTCCTGAGAGCCGGTGATCCGGTATTCGGACTGGGCGTGGGTCCGCAGGTCCTCAACGACGACGGTGCAGCCCAGGCCGACCCGGCCGTTGGCCTCATTCTCGTCCTCAATGATGACCGCGTGAGACAGGACGTCTTCGATTTCGGCGATCCGGCCGTAGAGCTTTGCCTGCTCGTTCTTGGCGGCATCGTATTCGGAGTTTTCGGACAAGTCACCGTAGGAGCGGGCTTCCGCGATCATGGCGGCCACCTCGCGCTCCCGGGTGGTCTTCAGATAGTTGAGCTCTTTTTCAAGATCCGCCAGGCGGAGACTTGTGATTTTATATTCCTTTGCCATATTTGAAATCCTTTCCGAGATAGATTTTTTACCAGCTTGATTATAGTGGATTTTTCTTCCGGCGTCAAGGTTATTTTCCGGATTTTACCGCCTGGACGGCAGCTAAAATTTGCGGATCCTCCGCAAGCGGCAGCGTACCGGCGGCAATAGCGGCGGCGGTGTCCTCGTCCACGGCGATTTCCTCGTCCGGGGTGACACCCAGGCCGATCAGGCTCACGCCGTTGGGGGTGAAATACTTGCCGACGGACAGCGCCACGCCGGAGCCGTCGGAGAATCCGTAGGTACACTGGTAGTAGCCCTTGCCGCAGGTTTTTTCGCCCACCACGGCGGCCACGCCGTATTCCTGCAGCGCGGCGGCGAAGAATTCGGCGGCGGAATAGGAGTCGCCGTTGACCAGCACCGCCATGGGGACGCTGACGCAGTCGGCGTCGGAGTAGTCGGTGTGCGTGGTGCCGTCGTAGCTTTCCGTCTGGAACACGGGGCCTTCCGGCAGTAGCTTGTCCAGCACGGTCACCAGCTCGTCGGTGTAGCCGCCGGGATTATTCCGCACGTCGAAAATCAGCGCCGCGGCGCCCTGATTCAGCAGATCGTCGATGACGGCAACGGTTTCCTGGGCGCAGTTGTGGTGGAAGGCGTTGATGCGGACGTAGCCGATCTGCCCGTCCAGCATGGTGCCGCTGGCCACCTGCACGGCCACGGTGTCCCGGGTGACGGTGAGGGAGAGGGGAGCGCCGTCTCGCTGAAGGTGTAACGTCACGTCCGTGCCCTTTTCACCCCGGACGGCAGCGGTGACAGCATCGCCGCCGTCGTCTGCCACGGTTTTGTCGTCGGCGCCGAGAAGAATATCCCCGACCTGCACCCCGGCAGCGGCGGCAGGGCCGTTTTCCTCCACCTTGGTGATGTCGTAGCCCTGGCCGTCCTCGCGCAGCGAGATGGAGATGCCTACACCCACATATTGGCTGTTCATGGTGTTCCGGTTGGAGATCATGTCCTCGGCGCTCATGTAGTGGCTCCACCGGTCGCCAAGGGCCTTCACCATGGCGCTGGCGGCGGCGTCCTCCATGGCTTTTTCGTCGGATTCGGCGATGAATTTGTCGTCGATCAGCTGCTCCAGCTCCCGGAGCTTGGTACCGGGGCGCCGGGAGACCACGGCCAGCACCGCACCGGCCGACAGGACGGCGCCCAGCAGAAAGGCGAGCAGGGGAATGCCCCAGCGGCGAAACCAACCGCACTTTTTGGAATTGTTCATAAAAGTCACCTCATAGTAGCAGGACCTCCCACAGCCGGAAGACTGTGGGAGGAAAAAATTACTGAAGAACGCTGACAACCAAACCAAGCACCATCAGCAGCGCCAGCAGGCCCGCCAGCACGGAAACCCAAAGCCGTTTGTTTTTCATGGGATGCGCCTCGCTTGCTTAAAAATCGATGTAGTTGGCCGGGTTCACATAAGTACCGTTGTAGGTAATGGCGAAATGCAGGTGGGGACCTTCGGACAGGCCGGTGGAGCCCACATAGCCGATGACTTCACCGGCGCTGACGTAGTCGCCGTAGCTGACCACATAGCTGCTCATGTGCAGGTAGCCGCTGGAGAAGCCGTCACCGTGGTTGATGAACACATAGTTGCCGCACTCGTCGTCATAGGTGGCGATGGTCACATAGCCGCTGCGGGAGGCGTAAACCGGCGTGCCCCAATAGGCGGCCAGATCGATGCCCTTGTGGGGGCGGACGTAGCCGAGAATGGGATGGTACCGGCCGTCACTGAAGGGGCTGGACACATAGACATAGCTGCAGGGCATATACCAGCCGGAGGAGCTGGGGGTATCGGGTTCGGGATCCGGATCCGGCTCTGTGGGGTCAGGATCATCCGGATTGTTCGGTTCCGTGGGATCCGGCTCTGTGGGGCGGGTGGCCTCTTCTTGGGCTTTCCGCTCCGCTTCAAGCTGGGCGTAATAGGCATCCGTCTGCTGGGCAATCTGGTCCAGAATGGAGTCCATATCACTCTGGCGGCTGTCCAGCAGCGCCTGATATTCTTCACCGCGGGAAATCAGATCCTGCAGCAGATCGTCGGCCTCCGCCCGTTTGGCGGTCAGCTCCTCCTGAGAGGCATCCAGGTCCGCCTTGTTCTGCTCCAGCGCGGCTTTTTCGGATTCCAGCTCCGCCTGGGCCGCCTTGACCTCGGCAGCGGCATCGCTGATTTCCTTCAGTCGGCGCTGGTCGGCGGCGGCAATTTCGTCGATCATGTTGATCCGGTCCAGCAGATCGGAGAAGCTGGTGGCCTTGAACAGGACGGACCAGTAGGACAGCTTGCCGTCCTCCTCCATGCTGCGGATACGCTCTTTGTTCTTCTCGTTCAGATCGTCCAGACGGGCCTGGGCGGCATCCAGCTCATCCTGCTTGTCCGCGATGAGCAGACCGTAGGCGGTAATCTGGTCGTTGATGTTGGTGATCTGGGTCATCAGCAGGGAAATCTGCTGGTCGATGTTATTTTTCTGATTCACCACGTCGGTGATTTCCGACAGGTTGGTGGACTGCTGATCCTGCAGGGCCTGCATCTGGCTTTGCAGCTCACTTTTCTGGGATTCCAGCTCATTAATCTGACTCTGGATTTCACCGGAGGAGGCAGCCGAGGAGGGAACCGGCAGCACGGCACCGGCGGCGCTGCAAAGCAGCACGGCAGACAGCGCGGCGGCGGTCAGTTTTTTCAAAACAGGATGAAATTTCATGGAACTACTCCTTTCAGACATCCATAAACTTGCGGATCGAGGTCCAGCTGCCCACAATGCCGACGAACAGGCCGGCGGCGGCGAAGGTCAGAATCATGGGGGCCAGAAGCCGCGTAAAGGGAACGAAATCAAACAGCCGCAGCGAGTCCACCGAGGCAATCTTGGCCACCAGACCGTCGTACATGGCCCACTCCAGCAGGAAGGCGACGGCGGCACCCAGCATTCCGAGGGTGAAGCCCTCAACGACAAAGGGCAGCCGGATAAAGCCGTTGGTGGCGCCCACCATTTTCATGATGGCGATTTCGTCTCGCCGGTCGTACATGGCCAGCTTGACGGTGTTGGAGATAATCAACAGGCTGACCACCAGCAGCACGGCAATGATGGCAATGGAAGCGATGTGCAGCACCTTCTGCAGGGTGGTGAAGCCCTCGGCCAGCTCATAAGAGGCGCTGATTTTGGCAACGCCGGGAATGTTTTCGATATCCTTGACGGTTTGCTGCATCAGCTGGTTGTCCTCCAGCGTGACCACAAACCGGTGGCGCAGATCCTCGGCGTTCACGCCGTCATAAGCGCCGCTTTCGTCCTTATGCTCGTTCAGAAATTCCTGCAATGCTTCCTGACGGCTGACGAAGTTGGACTGGAGCACGTTGGGAATCTGGTTGATCTTGGTGCCGATGCTCTTGGCCTCGGCGTCGGACAGGTCGCTGTCCACATAGACCAGAATCTCGTTGGTTTTGTTCAGCTCCTGCACCAGAATGTTGACGTTGTACAGCAGGCTGGAAAAGCTGCCGATAATCAGCAGGCAGGCCACCGTAACGCAGACCGCGGCGAAGGACATAAAGCCGTGCAGGAAGATGCCGCGGATGCCTTCCTTCATCAGATAGCCGAAATTATTGATTTTCATAGTGATAATACCCATCCATTCCGTCGCCGATGACCAGACCGTCGTCAATGGCGATGACGCGTTTGCCAAACAGTTCCACCAGATCCTTCTCGTGGGTCACGACCAGAATGGTGGTGCCCAGATTATTGATCTCCTGCAGCAGACTCATGATTTCCAGCGAACGGGCCGGATCCAGGTTGCCGGTCGGCTCGTCGGCGATGATGGTGGAGGGATTGTTCACCAGCGCCCGGGCAATGGCCAGACGCTGCTGTTCACCGCCGGACAGCTCGCCGGGGTGGCGGCGGCTCTTGGTTTCCAGTCCGACCAGCTCCAGCACATAGGGTACCCGATCCCGGATCTCCGGCTCCTTGGCACCGACGACCCGCATGGCAAAGGCCACGTTTTCGTAAACGGTTTTGGTGGCGATCAGACGGAAATCCTGAAACACTACGCCAACGGTGCGCCGCAGAAAGGGTACCTCCCGCTTACGGATCCGTTCCAGCGAGTAACCGTTGACATGAACGCTGCCGGAGGTGGGCTTCAGCTCACCGGTAATCAGCTTGATAATGGTCGATTTGCCGGACCCGGAGGGACCGACCAGAAAAACAAATTCGCCGTCTTCAATCTGGAACGTGACGCCCTTCAGGGCCTGGGTTCCGACGGAATAGGACTTCACAACATCGGTAAATTCAATCATAGCCATAGCTCCAAACATAGTGTAACCAAATTGTAACACATTGTAAAACGGGTGTCAATCGTTAACCATAAAAAAAGAGCACAATCCTGCCTCCGAATCACCCGAAAAAGCGCCGCACGATGCCGTGCGGCGCTTAGACTGTCGGAAAACCCCTTCGGGCTTTTCCGACAAAAGGATTGCAGCCTGCCGCGTGCACGCATCGTCCGCCAACGGCGGACGATTTGCACACTTGCAGCCTGAGATGTATTTTCTTCGACGTACACGCCGCCGAAGAAAATAATCCAACTTGATTCACCGCCTGCGGGCGGTGAACTCTGCGATGCTTTTTTGACACGCTCAGCGCCGCACGATGCCGTGCGGCGCTGAGAAGGAGATTTTACCGGATTTCCCGGGAGGCCAGATACTTGCGGACCATCAGCGCCACCTTGAAGACGATGGCATGGTCAAACTGCCGCAGGTCCAGGCCGGTGAGCTTCTTGATTTTCTCCAGCCGGTACACCAGCGTGTTGCGGTGGACGAAGAGCTTCCGGGAGGTTTCGGACACGTTCAGGTTGTTCTCGAAGAACTTGTTGATGGTGAAGAGCGTTTCCGGATCCAGCGAATCGATGGAGTTCTTCTTGAAGATTTCGGACAGGAAGATCTCGCACAGTGTGGTCGGCAGCTGATAGATCAGACGGCCGATGCCCAGATTCTCGTAGGTAATGATGGTTTTCTCGGTGTCGAACACCTTGCCCACGTCAATGGCGGTCTGGGCCTCCTTGTAGGCGTCGGCCAGCTCCCGCAGATGCTCGGCCACGGTGCCGATGCCGATGACGGTTTTAATGGACAGCTCCCGCTTGAGGGTGTCCTCCACGCCCTGGGCAATTTTCTGAAGGTCGGCGCTGGTGGTGTTCTCGTTGATCTGCTTGACGATGGCAATATCGCTTTCATTGATGCTCAGCACGAAATCCTGCATCTTGTCGGGGAAAAGACCGGCCAGAAAATCCACGGCGGTGACTTCGCTGTGGCCCACCTGACGGACCAGGAACACGGCCCGGGGGGCTTCCGTGGCGAAATGCAGCTCCTTGGCCCGCATATAGATGTCGCCGGGGAGAATGTTGTCCATGATGATGTTCTTGACGAAGGTGCCCCGGTCGTGCTTTTCCTCGTAGAAAATCTTGGCGTCGTACAGCGCGACGTAGGCAAGGGAGCAGTAGGTTTTGGCCAGCTCGTCCTCGCCGCCGCAGAAAACCGCATATTCAAAGAAGTTGGAGCTGCCGACGATGGCTTTGAAGGTGTACTGGTCGGCGGTGAACATCTCTTCACCGGCGGCACTGGCCTTCAGCGCGGCATCCGGCCAACGGTCGCCCAGCAGGGCAACATCGGTGCAGGAAATGACGCAGCCTTCGTTATCCAGAATCCCGATGGTACGGTCTACGGCGGCTTTCAGCTGCATCATGACGCTTTGAAAAATACTGTTGGACATTTTTCAGGCCTCCTTAGAAACTTGCATAAAAGCGTATTCCACAAAATCTATTTGGTATTATACACGCCTTTTGCACAATTTGCAAGTGCCTTTTGACGTTTTATTGCAAAATGTCCGTTGATTTTTGGTCAATGTTCCCAGATTCTTGCCGAATTGAACAGATTTGCATCATCCCGTTACGGCAAAATGACCGGAAGCGCCTTCATCCAGCGCATCCATTTCCGCCCCGGTCAGCAGCCGGACCTGCCCCCGGGGCAGGCCGTCGAGGGTGAGAACACCCTCCTGCCGCCGCTCCAGATAGGAAACCGGCATCCCCCGGGCGGCCATCATGCGGCGGACCTGATGGTATTTTCCCTCGCAGACGGTGACCAGACTTTCCCCCGGCCCCAGAGGCCGAAGGGTCGCCGGGCGGCACACCGTTCCGTCGCCCAGCGTCAGCCCGGCGGCAAAGGCCGCGCAGTCTTCGGCATCGGCGGTGCCATCGTGGCGGGCGTAGTAGACCTTCGGCACCTCCTTTTTGGGGGAAATCAGCCGGTGCAGCAGGTCGCCGTCGTTGGTCAGCAGCAGCAGGCCCTCGGTCTGCTTGTCCAGCCGTCCCACAGGCTTCAGGCCCAGATGGCGCATTTCCGCCGGCAGCAGATCCATGACGGTGGGGCCGCTGTCCTCCGTGGCGGTGACGTAACCGGCGGGCTTGTTGAGCATGACCACCGTCCGCTGCCGTCCGCCCAGCGCCACGCCGTCCAGACAGATCCGGGTGGTCGGATCGATTTTCAGACTGCCGTCCCGACAGGGAACGCCGTCCACCGTGACCCGGCCCGCCTTGAGCAGGAGCCGGACCTGACTGCGGGTACCGGCGCCGCTGTCGCTGAGAAATTTATCCAAACGCTGCATAGTGCCTCCGTTCTATCCCGCCGACCGGACGAATAGGGTGTAGTGCGACATTCGTGCGGGAGGGATGATGATGTTTGTAATGACCGCGAAGGTTGACAAGAAAAAGATGATCCTGATTCTGGCTGCGGTTCTGATTCTGGCGGCCGCCATGGTTCTGCTGCTGGGCGGCGAAAAAACCGAACAGACGGCGTCCGTGTCCGTGGCCGGAAACGAGGACCGCGTCCGCTTCCTCCGGGATTTCGGCTGGGAAGCGGCAGCGACGCCCAAGGAGTCCGGCCTGGTGCGGATTCCCAAGGAGACCACCGAGGTCTTTGACCGCTACAATCAGCTGCAAAAAAGCCAGGGCTACGATCTGGCGCCCTATGCCGGGAAAAGCGTGATGCGCTATGTGTACGAGATCACCAATTATCCCGGCGCCACGGAGCCGGTGTACGCCACGCTGCTGATTTACAAAAATCAGGTTATCGGCGGCGACATCACGGACACGGCGGCCAAGGGGGCCGTCCGGGGCTTCCGGATGGCGGAAAAGACGCCGGAGACGGAAACCACCGCGCCGGAGACCGTGCCGCCTACCACCTGATTGTAGCACAAAAAATACCCCTTGACAACAAGCCGCAATCGTGCTAAGCTGAAAAAGAACCGAATACATGGTCTTCAGGGCAGGGTGTAATTCCCGACCGGCGGTATAGTCCGCGAGCGCTTCGGCGCTGAATCGGTGCAACTCCGATACCGACAGTAGAGTCTGGATGAAAGAAGATCGAACAGCTGCATTTCCGCCGTTTCGACGCCCTAAGTCTATGCTTAGGGCGTATTTTTTTCGGAGGTGCATACAAATGGAAACATTATGGAAGGATCTTGCCCAGAATGCCGGATTTGTGGCCATGAGTCTGGCCATCATCGCCGTGATTGCGGTGCTGGCCTGGCTGTTGGAGCGGCTGCTGCCGGAAAAGCGGACGGTGACTCCGGCCCGGCGGATTACGCTGGTGGGCATCTGCGCGGCCATTGCGGCGGTGCTGCATATTCTGGATTTTCCGCTGGTTTTTCTGGCGCCGGAGTTCTATAAGCTGGACTTTTCGGAGGTCCCGGTGCTGCTGTGCGGCTTTTTCCTGGGACCCAGCGCCACGGTGGCCTGCGAGGGCGTGAAAATTCTGCTGAAGCTGCTGCTGAAGGGCACCAGCACGGCCTTTGTGGGGGATTTCGCCAATTTCGTGGTGGGCTGCACCCTGGTGCTTCCGGCGGTGTTTTTCTACCATCTTCATAAAAACCGCCGCAGCGCGGTGGTGGGCCTGGCCGTGGGGACGCTGGTGATGACGCTGTTCGGGTCGGCCTTCAATGCGCTGTATCTGCTGCCGAAGTTTGCCCAGCTTTACGGCCTGCCGCTGGAAACGATCATTTCCATGGGCTCGGCCATCCGGGGCGGCGTCCGGGACGTGTGGACCTTTGCCATGCTGTGCGTGGCGCCGCTGAATCTGCTGAAGGGCGTTCTGGTGTCGGCGCTGACGCTGCTGCTGTACAAGCGGGTGGCACGGCCGCTGTTTGCCCTCCATCGCTGAGGGTTGCCAAACGGCGCAAAACATACTACAATAAAAAGGCCGCCGGGCCGGCGGCCTTTTATGAGACAAACGGTTAGTTTATGCTAACTGCAAAGGAGGCATTTTTATGAATTCTGCAGCGCGCTGTCCCGGCGAATGCTGTCCGGGCGGCGGCATGACGGTTTTGCAGCAGGACGCGGATCACGCCGTTTACCGGTTGGACGATACCGACGGGGAAGCGGTGGTAACGGTGTATCCGGTGTTCCCGGGCATTGAAATCGGCTATTACGACATCCACGCAGGCCGATGTTCGGCCCGTCCCGCCGCCGGTCGGATGGAAATCAGCCACTGCCTGGAGGGGCGGATCGAGTACCCCTACGGGGAGGACTATGTGTTTCTGGCTCCCGGGGACCTGTCCGTCATGATCCGGGACGATTCGTCCCGGCCTCTCAGCTTTCCCACCGGCCATTATCACGGCATTACGGTGTCCATTGACCCGGAGCGGACGCCCCGATGTCTGTCCTGCTTCCTGGAGGACGTGGAGGTCCGCCCGGCGGCGCTGATGGAAAAATTCTGCGGCGGCGGCGCGTATTTTGTGGCCCGGTCGTCGGTGAGCGTGGCCCACTTGTTCTCGGAGCTGTACAGCGTGCCGGAGGACATCCGCAAGGGCTATCTGAAGGTGAAGATTCTGGAGCTGCTGCTGTTTCTGAGCACTTACCCGGTGGATGCAGGCGCCCGGCAGCCCAGCTACACCCGGACCCAGGTACGGCTGGCGGAGGAGGTGAGCCGGTACCTGCTTGCCAATACGGACAGCCGCTGCACGGTGTCGGAGCTGGCGGACCGGTTCGGCGTGTCTGTGTCCCAGATTGCCGCCAGCTTCCGGGGCGTCTACGGCATGTCCACGGCGGCCTTCCAGCGTGCCCAGAAGATGCACGGCGCCGCCCGGCTGCTGCGGACCACCGACCGGACCGTGCTGGACATTGCGGGCCAGTTCGGCTATGACAACGGCAGCAAATTTGCAAAAGCCTTCCGGGATGTGATCGGCGTTTCCCCCAACGCCTACCGCAACGGCCTGGACTGGGACAGCTGTGCCCCGGACGCCGGTCCGGCAGATCGGGCTTGAGATTTGGAGCCGCATTCGCCCTCTTTGGAGCGGATGCGGCTCTTTTTTTCGGGTATCATAGGCTCATCAAAACCAAAGCAAAGGAGAGACAGACGGTGAGTGTTGTCATTCTGGGCGGCAACGAGTGTATGGAGCGGCGCTACAAGGATTTGTGCCAGTCCTATCGGTGTCAGGCCAAAGTTTTTACGAAACCGACCGGCGGCCTCAAAAATAAATTGGGCAGTCCGGATCTGATGATCTTTTTTACGGGGACCATGTCCCACAAGATGGTGCAGAGCGCCATGTGCGAGCTGAAGGGCAGTGCCACCGTCATCGAGCGATGCCACACCAGCTCCCTGTCCGCCCTGCGGGACATTCTGGAGCGTCACGCGCCCCAGGCCAACTGAGCCATGCCGGAGGATCTGGTGGTGCGCCAGTGCGCGCCGACGCTGGCAGGCATCAAAACGGGCAGCCTGTTTACCTGCCCCTATGAAAACCGGGAAACCATGCTGGCGGAGGTCCGGGACCTGAACCGGCGTCTGACGACAAAAGGACTGTGGCTTTTGCCGCTGCGGTGCTCTCCAAAACGAGTGCTGCTATACCTGTACCGCCCGACGCTGCTTCGACGGGATCTGGCGGACAGTCGGGCGGCGGGCCTGCTGCGGCAGGCCGGATATCCGGAAGGCGGCTGCGGCCGGTATCTCGGCACGCTGGTACGGCGGATTCGGGAAAACGAGGAATTTCCCCACGAGATCGGACTGTTTCTCAGCTATCCGCCGGAGGATGTGCAGGGGTTCATCGACCACCATGCCACGGATCAGAAGTTCACCGGGACCTGGAAGGTCTATGGTGACGAAAAGTTGGCGCGGGCCAGATTCGCGGCCTTTGCCAGATGTACCGATCTTTACTGTGAACGCTGGCGGGCCGGATTCAGTCTGGAACAGCTTGCCGTCACGGTTTGATAATTTTTGAAAGGATGATCTTGAATATGAAAACTGCAGTGATTTATTGGAGCGGAACGGGCAATACGGAGTCCATGGCCGGTGCGGTGCTGGAAGGCATGAAGGCGGCCGGCGCCGACGCCGTGCTGATGACCCCGGGCGATGTGAAGGCCTCCGAGCTGGCAAATTTCGACGCCGTAGCCTTCGGCTGCCCGGCCATGGGGGCCGAGGAGCTGGAAAGCGACGAGTTTGAGCCCATGTTCGGCGACTGCAAGGCCTATCTTTCCGGCAAGCGGATCGGTCTGTTCGGCTCCTACGGCTGGGGGGACGGCGAATGGATGCGGACCTGGGAAGAGGACTGCAAGAATGCCGGTGCCGATCTGGCCTGCGACAGCGTGATCTGCTGCGAGACGCCGGACGACGAAGCGCTGGAGGCCTGCCGCAATCTTGGCAAGGCGCTGGCGCAGTAAGACTGTCACAATCAAATATTGCGCCGGGAAAGCCGCCAAAAACGGTTTTCCCGGCGCTTTTCGGTTAAAGAAGGTTCGCCTTGGCCAGATCGTCGGCAATGGCGTTGTGAAGCAGCCGGCGGATTTCCATGATCCGCCCGTAATCGTAGCCGCGCCATCCGCTGCGGCGGTTCTGGCAGCGGGTGGCGTTGGTCAGCAGCAGAACAGCCAGCTTGTTTTCCCGGCATAAAAACAGAGACTGGCCGGTGTGGCCGGTGTGACCGAAGCTGCCCGCCGGAAACAGGCGGCCGGTCTGAGGAAAGCGATGGTCTACGATTTCATACCCGAGTCCCTGCCCCTGCGCGAAGTGCGGCGTGGCATCCTGCTCCGCCTGGGCGAAGAGGGAAGGGGCGTAAAGCGCCGGGCTGCGGTCCCAAACGGCCTGCGTGAAGGCTTCAATATCCCGCACGGTCCAGAAATTGGCGCCGCTGCCTGCGACCCCGTGGAGCTTTCGCACATTTGCATCGTCCACGGGAGTGCTGCCGACTTGCTCCCGCTCGCAGCAGACGGCCAGATTCGGCGTATCGACGGCGGGGGCGAAGCAGGTGCGGGTCAGGCCCAATGGCTGGAACAGCGCCTCCCGGAAGAGCCGGTCCAGCGGGCGGCCGGTGACGCGTTCGAGAATGTGCCCCAGCAGAATATAGCCGTTGCAGCTGTAGCGGTAATCGGTTCCCGGACGGAAGGCCAGCGGCACCCGCAGAATGCAGGCGTCCACCGCATCCAGGTCCGCATCGGCGATTTCCGGCGGGAATTCGATGCGGACAATGCCGGAGGTATGGGTCAGAAGCTGCCGGACGGTAATGGCCGCCTTGTCCGGCGGGACGTCCGGGAAAAAGCGCGTCAGCGGGTCCTCCAGAGCGATGACGCCCTCGCCAGCCAGACGGAGGATCAGCGGCGCCGTGACCAGAATTTTACCCATACTGGCCACGTCGAACAGCGTATCGGCATCAGCACAATCCGAAAACAGATGGGCCATTTGGCTGCCGCATTGGACGGAAATGGCATAGGTGTCAAGTTCGCCGTCGGATTTCAGCGATTTCAGAAGAAGCTCGGTGTTTTTCAGATTCATGGTATCACCCTCCCTGCCGTTATGATAAGCGTTTGCGGCGGAATTGTCATTAGGAGAATCCGCACTATTAGCACAAAATAGGGATTTTTGAATTGACAGGCTCCTTGCGGGCTGATAAGATGAACCCAGGAAGGTGAGGGTATGGATGCTTCGTTCTGGGAGTATGACTGGACCTCTGTGGAGGTCCTGCACGCGGCGGCGGTCCGCAGCCCGAAGGCGGGAACGGTCCGGACGGCGTGGGGGACCACGGAATTCTGCCAGCTCGGCGTGAAATTTTTCGGCGCGACGCACATTCGCTACGGTGACGAGACCGTTCTTTTTGACACCGGGACGGTTCTGTACCTGCCCCGGGAAATGGCGCCGGATGTGCCCTACAACAAGCGCGTCATCCGGCAGGGGGACGGCATCTGCGCCTTTTTTCGCGCCGATCATCCGCTGCCGCCCCGGCTGAGGCTGTGGCATTTTGAGGATGACCGGGCGAAAAACGCCTTTTCGGCGCTGAACCGGGCGGCCAATGGACCAGACAGCGAGGAATTTGCGGTTTTGTCGGCCTTTTATGGCCTGCTGGCGGTGCTGCACGGGCAGGAGCATATCTGCAAAACGGGACGCGCCGGGCAGCGTGCCCGGGCCGTGCGGGAATTTCTGGATCGGCAGGCGCAGGCGGCGTTTCTGGACCTGGACCGGTTGGCCCGGGAGCAGGGCGCGTCGCCGGAGACGCTGCGGGCGGAATTCCGGGCGCAGTTTGGGGTGACGCCGTTTGCCTATTGGTGCGATCAGAAGCAGAACCAGGCCTGCGGGTTGCTGCACCGGACGGATCTGAGCATTGCGGAGGTTGCCCGCCGGGTGGGATTTGACGATCAGAATTATTTTTCCCGCTTCTTCCGAAAACACATGGGCATGTCGCCGACGGAATACCGCAGGCGCTATCGGGGTCAACTGGACTAAAGAAAAAGAACGGCCCTGCCGTCTGCGATGGACAGACGGCAGGGCCGCTTTGCGATTTGTGACGGAAGCTCAGCGCACGCCGAACAGCAGCTTGTCGTAGGTGGGGAAGGGCCAGTACTTTTCGGCGGTGAGGTTTTCGGCCTCGTCGCAGAAGATCCGCAGCTCCGCCATTTTCTGCAGAATCTCATCCCGGATCATGTCGGCGGCCTCGGTGATGTCGCTGACGGTCTTGCAGCGAATCAGGGCAGACTCCAGATTGTCGATGGCGCCGTCGATTTCGTCCACCAGCGTGGACAGCCGGGCAATCAGCGCCTTTTCGTGCTTTCCGGCCATTTCCGGCACCGCGGCGGCCTTGGCGGTGTAGGTTTCCGCCAGATCCTTGATGTAGCTTTCGATGGCGGGGAGAATCTCCTTGCGGGCCATGTCCACCATGGTCTGGCCCTCGATGTTGACGGTCTTGCAGTAGTTTTCCAGCGTGATGTCGTACCGCGCCCGGATTTCCGCCGGGGAGTAGATCTTCAGCGAGGTGAGCATCTCCACGTTCTTCTTGGCCAGCAGCGCGGGCATGGCGTCGGGGGTGGTCCGCAGATTCAGCAGGCCCCGTTTTTCCGTGGCTTCCTTGATCCAGGCATCGTCGTAGCCGTTGCCGTTGAAGATGATCCGCTTGTGCTTGCGGATGGTGGTCTGCAGCAGCGAATGCAGCGCGGCGTCAAAATCCGGGGCCTTCTCCAGCTCGTCGGCGTAGAGCTTCAGGGACTGGGCCACGGCGGCGTTGAGCATGATGTTGGCGCAGGCGATGGAATTGGAGGAGCCAAGCATCCGGAATTCAAATTTGTTGCCGGTGAAGGCGAAGGGGGAGGTCCGGTTCCGGTCGGTGGTGTCCCGGACGAACTTGGGCAGCACATGGACGCCCAGCTTCATCACGGTCTTTTCGGCACCGCTGTAGGGGGCGTCGGCCTCGATGGCATCCAGCACGGCGGTCAGCTCGTCGCCCAGGAACATGGAAATGACGGCGGGAGGCGCTTCATTGGCGCCCAGCCGGTGGTCGTTGCCCGCCGTGGCGACGCTGAGCCGCAGCAGATCCTGATAGTCATCCACGGCCTGAATGACGGCGCAGAGGAACAGCAGGAATTGAGCGTTTTCGTGGGGCGTTTCGCCGGGCTTGAGCAGATTGACGCCGGAATCCGTGGAAATGGACCAGTTGTTGTGCTTGCCGGAGCCGTTCACACCGGCAAAGGGCTTCTCGTGCAGCAGGCACACCAGACCGTGGCGGGCGGCGACCTTCTGCATGATCTCCATGGTCAGTTGGTTGTGGTCGGTGGCGATGTTCGTGGTGGTGTAGATGGGGGCCAGCTCATGCTGGGCGGGCGCCACCTCGTTATGCTCGGTTTTGGCCAGAATGCCCAGCTTCCACAGCTCCTTGTTCAGGTCCTCCATGTAAGCGGCCACCCGGGGCTTGATGACGCCGAAGTAATGGTCGTCCAGCTCCTGCCCCTTGGGCGGCTTGGCGCCGAACAGCGTCCGGCCGCAGAACAGCAGGTCCTTGCGCTGGTCGAACATGGCCTTATCCACCAGGAAGTATTCCTGCTCCGGGCCGACGGAGGTGCGGACGCACTTGACGTCCGTGTTGCCAAACAGATGCAGAATCCGCAGCGCCTGTTTGTTCAGCGCTTCCATGGACCGCAGCAGCGGGGTTTTCTTATCCAGCGCCTCGCCGCCGTAGGAACAGAAGGCGGTGGGGATGCACAGCGTCCGGTCCTTGATGAAGGCATAGGAGGTGGGGTCCCAGGCGGTGTAGCCCCGGGCCTCAAAGGTGGCCCGCAGACCGCCGGAGGGGAAGGAGGAGGCATCCGGCTCACCCTGAATCAGTTCTTTACCGGAAAACTCCATGATCACCCGGCCGTCGGGGGCGGGGGAGATGAAACTGTCGTGCTTTTCGGCGGTGATGCCGGTGAGGGGCTGGAACCAGTGGGTGAAGTGGGTGGCGCCGTGGGCGACGGCCCAGTCCTTCATGGCGGTGGCGACGGCGTTGGCCACGTCGGTGTTCAGGTTGACGCCTTCGTCAATGGTTTTTTTCAGAGAATGGTAGATGTCGGCGGAGAGGGTGGCTTTCATGACCCGGTCGTCAAAGACCAGGCTTCCAAAGTAGTCGGATACGGTTTCCATTTGACAGCACTTCTTTCTATGATAATTTTTATTTGATACGACAGATTTCCCGGAGCCAGCCCGCCGGCGCTTCCACGGTGCCGTGCTGGATGCCGGTGAGGGTTTCGTAGAGCTTGGCGATGACGGAGTCCGGCTTGTCGGCGGCGGTGCGGAAGGTGTAGTCCCGACCGTGGTCCGTGATGATCCCCACGGGGGAAATCACGGCGGCGGTACCGCACAGGCCGCATTCGTCGAAATCGGCCAGCTCCGAAGCGCGGACCGGCCGTTCCTCGGCCTTGATGCCCAGATAATGCTCCGCCACATACAGCAGACTCCGGCGGGTGATGGAGGGCAGAATGGAATCGGATTTCGGCGTGACCAGATTGCCGTTCTTTGTAATGAAAATGATGTTGGCGCCGCCGGTTTCCTCGATATAGGTCCGGGTGGCGGCATCCAGATAGACGTTTTCGTTATAGCCCTTGGCGTGGGCGTCGGTGATGGCGTAGAGGCTCATGGCGTAGTTCAGTCCCGCCTTGATGTGGCCGGTGCCGTGGGGCGCGGCCCGGTCGAAATCGGTGATCCGCAGATGCAGGGCCTTGGCGTCTCCACTGAAATAGCCGCCCACCGGGGAGGCAAACATCCGGAATTCAAATTCCGTGGCGGGCTTGACCCCCAGCACGGCATCCTTGCCGAAGACATAGGGCCGCAGGTACAGCGAACCGGTGCCGCAGTCGGGAATTTCCCGGCGGTTGGCCTTGACCACCCGATCCAGCGCGTCCAGGAACATTCCCTCCGGCAGCGTGGGCATGACCATCCGGACGCAGGAATCGTTCAGCCGTGCGGCGTTCAGATCCGGCCGGAAGCACACCACCCGGCCGTCGGGCAGGCGGTAGGCCTTCAGACCCTCAAAGCAGGTCTGGGCGTATTGCAGCACGCAGGCGGACTCGCTGAGGGTGACGGTGTCCCTCGCGGTCAGACGCCCGGCATCCCAGTGACCGTCCCGGTATTCCGCGACGAAGCGCTTTCCGGTTTTCCGGTAGGCAAAGCCCAGCGGCTTGGATTCATTCATGGTTGTCAGCTCCTTTAAAAAATAAAAAACGGCGTCTTTCACCCTGCGATGAAAGACGCCGTTGCCTTTACAAGTCCTATTAAAAGGAGAGAAGTGCCCTTGAGTTTCCTCAAAGACACCCTTGCCTTGATAATTTGCATTATAGCGCGGCGGGCCGGAGTTGTCAAGAAGCGAAACGGAGGGGAGAAAAGGCCGTAATTCCCCCGCAGATTCCGAAAACAGGGAATTTTTGACGTAATCCGGCGAATCTTTGCACAATAATCGGGCAAATCGTGCACATTGGTAAAATTGCGCCGGTTGACACAGCGCTTTTTTGATGATAAAATGCAGAAAACGCGACACAAAGGAGCAGCGATATGAGAAAACTTACCTATCAGGCGGACCTGTGCGTGGTCGGCGGCGGCATTTCGGGCCTGTGCGCGGCGCTGGCGGCGGCCCGGCACGGCATTCGGGTGGTACTGCTTCAGGACCGGCCGGTGCTGGGCGGCAACGCCTCCAGCGAGATTCGGATGTGGATCTGCGGCGCCCACGGCAAGGACAACCGGGAAACCGGCATCGTGGAGGAGCTTTGCCTGGAAAACTACGATCAGAATCCGGCGGAAAAATTCGCCATCTGGGATTCGGTGCTGTATGAGAAGGCCATGTTCCAGAAGAATCTGACGGTGCTGCTCAACAGCAGCGTGCTGGACGCGAAATGCGACAACGGCCGGATCACCGAGGTGACGGCCTGGCAGTCCAACGCGGAAACCTTCCATATGGTGTCGGCGGCGTACTTTGCGGACTGCTCCGGCGACTCCATTCTGGCGCCCCTGACCGGCGCCGCCTACCGCTACGGCCGGGAGGCCAAGGCGGACTTCGGCGAGCGGATTCCCCCGGATACGGCGGACAGAAAGACCATGGGCATGAGCTGTATGTTCCAGATCCGGGAGACGGATCACAAGACCACCTTTGTCAAGCCGGAATGGGCCTACACCTATGAAACAGACGCGGACCTGCCCTATAAGGACCACGACATCGCCAACAACTTCTGGTGGATCGAACTGGGCGGCGAGTGGGACTGCATCCACGACACCGACCGGTGCCGGGAGGAATGCCTGAAAATCTGCTATGGCGTCTGGGATCATATGAAGAATCACGGCGACCACGGCGCGGACAACTGGGAGCTGGAATGGATCGGCTTCCTGCCGGGCAAACGGGAAAGCCGCCGGTATGTGGGCGAGTACACCGTCACCCAGAACGACGTGGAGGCCGAGGGGCGTTTTGAGGATCTGGTGGCCTACGGCGGCTGGACCATGGACGACCATTTCCCGGAGGGCTTCTATTACACCAAGGGCCATCCCACCATTTATCATCCGGCGCCGTCGCCCTGGGGCATTCCGCTGCGGTGCATGATTTCCTCCTCCGTCCGGAATCTGGTTTTTGCGGGGCGGAACATCAGCGTCACCCACGCGGCCCTCAGTTCCTCACGGGTCATGGCCACCTGCGGCACCATGGGCCAGGCTTTGGGCACGGCGGTGGCCCAAGCGGTCCGGGACGGCGTGGACATCCGGGCGCTGGACCTGCCCAAGCTGCAAAACGCCCTGATGACCGACGACTGCTATCTGCCCTGGCACCGGCACACCCTGTCTGCTTTGAGCCGGGAGGCGGCGTGCAGCGCCGAGGTGGTCCGCAGCGGCGTGGACCGGGGCGAGGAAAACTGCTGGATCGGCCGGGCAGGCGACACGGTTCGTTATGATTTCGGCCGGGATGTGGAACTGCACCGGATTTACCTGACCTTTGACAGCGATCTGAACCGGGGATATCACAATATGCCTTGCCGGTGGCGGCTGTCCGGGCCGGAGTGCCATGTGCCGCAGACACTGGTCAAGCGCTACCGGCTGGTGGGCACCGACAGCCGGGGCAACCGGTTCGAGCTGGGCGACGACCGGAACCATCAGCGGTTTGTGACCCACGACGTAGACTGGACCGTCTCTGCGCTGGAGCTGATTCCGCTGGAGACGTGGGGCTGCGAAGAATACCGGGTGTTCCGGTTTGAAGCGGAATAAAAGGAGAAATTGTCATGAGAAAAGATCTGCTGCCCCGGGAGGGACAATTTTACAGAGCCAATCTGCACTGCCATTCCACGTTTTCCGACGGCCATCTGACCCCGGCGGAGCTGAAGAAGATTTACATGGACGCGGGCTACTCCGTGGTGGCCTTCACGGACCACGACGTGTTTATTCCTCATCAGGAGCTGACGGACGACCGGTTTCTGGCGCTGAACGGCTTCGAGGTGGAGGTGGACGAGACGGCGGAGCAGGCCGGGGACATGGCCTTCCGGAAGTGCTTTCACGCCTGCTTTGTGGCGCTGGACCCGGAGAACCTGAATCACCCGCTGTGGCACCGGAGCAAATACCTCTTCGGCCCAGCCAAGAAGTACCGGGATCTGGTCCGCTACGACGAAAGCAGGCCCGACTACGAGCGGTTCTATACACCGGAGTGCCTCAGCGACATGATGCGGATCGGCCGGGAAAACGGGTTCTTCGTGACCTACAACCATCCGGCCTGGTCCATGGAAACCGGCCGGGATTATACCCGCTACGAAAACATGAATGCCATGGAGATCAGCAATTACAGCTCCCTGGCGGAGGGCTATGAGGAAAACTGCGCCTACGCCTACGACGAGCTGCTTCGCAGTTGCAAGCGGATTTTCTGCATTTCCGCCGACGATAATCACAACCATGCCGACCCGGACAGCCGGTTCTGGGACTCCTTCGGCGGCTACATCCAGATCAAGGCGCCGCGGCTGGACTACAAAACGATTGCGGCGGCGCTGACGGCGGGGAATTTCTATGCCTCTCAGGGGCCGGAAATTCAGGCGCTGTGGTTTGAGGACGGACAGATTCATGTCCGCTGCGCCGCGGCGGACCGGATCACCGCCAATTACGGCATCCGCAAGGCCAAGGCCTGCTATGCGCCGGAGGGCGGCGTCCTGACGGAGGCGGCCTTTGACGTCCGGCCGGAGGACCGATACGTCCGGGTGACGGTGTACGATGCGGCGGGCCGCCGCGCGGATACCAACGCCTACTTTACCGATACGCTGTTTGAAGCGTAAAAAACGAAAACAGCCGGAGAGAGGCGCGCTTCCTTGTGAAGCGCGCCTCAGTGATATTCGCCTGGCGGCAAGTTGTATTGTCCTTCAGACAGTGATAGGATGCTTTGCATCGTGATATTGCCTGCGGCAGTTAAGACGGCGAATATCCTATCACGAAAGCCGGCAGGCTTTCCTATCACGTTCCGAAAGAAAAATATCACTCCGGGCAAAGCCCGGAATATCACGTTAATCCAGCCTAGAACCGTTTTCGGATCGTGCAAAAAGAAGAAAGTACAATTTTTGCACTGCCTTCTTCCCTACGAAGTATCTCCCGGAGAGACTGGCCTTCCGTTCAGGAAAGTGCACCTCTCCGGGCATTTTTTGTTCACAGCCAAGCCTTGCCGGTGCGCCGGAACTGGGACGGGGTGCAGCCGAGCTGGGCCTTGAAGCTGCGGCTGAAGTTGCTGTGGTCGGTAAAGCCGCAGCGCGCCACGATTTCGCTGACGCTGAGGGCCGACTCCAGCAGATACCGCTTGGCGGCGGCCAGCCGGCAGGACTGAAGATAATCCATCACCGGGGTGCCGGTGATTTTTTTGAAGGTGTGGCACAGATAGGAGACGCTGAAGCCGAAGCTGTCGGACAGGCTTTGCAGCGACAGATCCTCGGCGTAGTCGCTTTCCAGCTTCCGCTGAACCGCCGACACCAGCTCATAGCTGCCGTCGTCCAGCGGCGGCAGCACGGCGGGGAACCGCCGGTACAGGCCGATGAGCAGCTGACACAGCAGCAGGTCCAGCAGCGCGTCCTTCATGGGGGCGCTGCCGGTGAATTCCTCCGCCATCCGGCGGATCAGGGTGGGCAGCTGCCCGTCGCCGGGGCCGACGGGCAGCAGATTGGAAAAGCCGTCGGGACGGTTGAACAGAATGGAAAACAGCCGGTAGGTTTCCGGGTCGGCGGCGGGAATATGGGCGGAAACATCCACCACATAGCGCCGGTAGCCGTCCCCGTCGGCCATGACCCGGTGGTGCTCCAGCCGTCCGAAGAGGACAATGTCTCCCGGTCCCACGGAAAACCGCCGCCCGCCGACCTCCACCGCCGCCCGGCCGCTGTCCACATAGATCAGCTGGTGGCAGTCGTGAAAATGAATGGCCTTGGAGGTTGGACGGTCGTCAAAGCCCGCAAAGAGAATCATGGATGCCATCGCGCATTCCCCCTTTCCTTCAGTATAGCAGGGAGTCGACCGGAAAGCAAGATTTACATAAAGAAAAGCAGAATTTACATTGCGCTTTCCGGCCGGACACGGTATGATATGTTCAGAATCATGAAAAATGGGGGCGATTTTATGCAGCTTATGAGCAAAGCGATGAATCCGGCGTTCTGGAAGGCTCTCCGGGAGGAGCCTTCCTGCGCGGAGCTGATCGCACAGACGAAGGCGGATTACGAGCGACTGCACTACGAGGGCGATATCCCGGTGCTGTCCTTTGTGGCGCGGAAGCGGCTGTACGAGGACGGGGACCGGGGGACCTTTGAGACGCCCTATTTCCGCCGCCGCAACGCGCTGACGGTGGCGGCCATTCTGGCGCTGCTTTACCCGGAGGAGGACGCCTATCTCCGGCAGGCGGAAAGCCTGATTTGGGCCGTCTGCGACGAGTACAGCTGGGTGGTCCCGGCCCACTGCCCCGGAAAACCGGAGGAGGACCATCGGATTCTGGACCTGTTTACGTCGGAAACGGCCTTTGCCCTGGCGGAAATCGACGCGCTGCTGGGCAGCCGCCTTCATCCCTGGCTGCGGGCCAGAATCCGGGACGAGGTGGGCCGCCGGGTGGTGGAAAACTACGAGCGCTACCCCGGCACCAACCACTGGGAGGCCTGTATGAACAACTGGGGGGCGGTCTGCGCCGGGAATATCGGCGGCGCCGTTGCCTATCTGTTCCCGGAGAAATTCATGGCGCTGCTGCCCCGGCTGACGGAGACCATGCGGTGCTTCCTGCGGGGCTTCCCGGAGGACGGCACCTGCATGGAGGGCTTTGACTACTGGCACTACGGCTTCGGCAATTTCGTCTGGTTTGCGGATCTGGTGCTCCAGTTTACCGACGGTCAGGTGGACCTGTTCCGGATGGACCCCAAAATCGAGGCCATTGCCGGGTATGCCCAGCGTTCGATTCTGAAGGGCGGCACCACCGTCAGCTTTTCCGACGGCAGCCGGGACGGCAAGGTCAGCATTTCCCTGCAAAATTATCTGGCCGCCCGGTTCCCGGACAGCATCCGGCCGCTGCCGGCATCGGTGACCCGCTACCTGCATCAGAACGTGTGGATGATGAACTGGTTCCGCAACTTTTACTATCATGACCTGGAGCGGCAGGCCCGGACGCTGCCCCGGCAGGACTGGGATCTGCCCGGTGCGGGGCAGGTGATTCTCAACCAGTCCCGGTATTCTCTGGCGGTCAAGGCGGGTCATAACGACGAGCCGCACAATCACAACGATGTGGGCAGCTTCATTCTGGCCACGGAACAGGGGCAGGCCTTCTGCGATCTGGGCTGCGGGTGCTACACCGGGTGGTATTTCGGCCCGAAGCGGTACGAGATTTTCTGCAACGGCTCCCAGAGCCACAATGTGCCCAGCGTCAATGGCGCTTACCAGAAGCCGGGGCGTTCGTCTTGCGGCACCATTTCCCGTGACGGCAGCCGGGTTACGGTCTCCTTTGCCGAGGCCTACGGCCAGCCGGAGTTTGGCAGTCTGGTGCGGACGATGGACTGCGGCGCGGACCGGATTGTCCTGACGGACCGGTTTGACCCGGACTACCGGAGCCTGACAGAGCGGTTTGTGACGACGCGGGAGGTCAAAGCGGAGGAAGGCCGGGTGCAGGTGGGGGATGTGACCCTTGTCTATGATTCCGCCTGCGCGGCGCTGCACGTCCATCCGGAGACCCACCTGCTCCACGGTTATCAGGGAAAGACCGAGACGGTGTACTGCATCGATCTGACGCTGAAGCTCCGTCAGGACCATATGACTGTGATGTTTGAAATCGGAAGATAGGAGTGTTACCATGGTTCGCAAGGTTTATTTGAAACAAGAGGAATTCCTGAAGCAGAATCAGGAGCTGAACGCGGGACTGCCTTATGCGGAAAAGACCGACGTGCTGGCCCAGCCGCTGGCGGCGGGGCCGGTAACCATCCCCAACCGGCTGGCCTGTCAGGCCATGGAGGGCTGCGACGGCACGCCGGGCGGCTCGCCGGACGAGCTGACGATCCGCCGCTATGATCGCTTTGCCCGGGGCGGTGCGGGACTGATCTGGTTTGAGGCCACGGCGGTGATGCCCGAGGCCAGAGCCAATCCCCGGCAGCTGTACATCCACGAGGAAAATCTGGACGATTTCAAGCGGGAAGTGGAGCGGATCAAGGAAACCGGCCTGCGGGAAAACGGCTATGCGCCGGTGGTGGTGATGCAGGCCACCCATTCCGGCCGGTACAGCAAGCCCGAGGGCGTCCCGGCGCCGCTGATTGCCTATCACAATCCGATTTTTGAGGCCAAGGCCACCGTTTCCGACGACCGGATCGTCACCGATTCCTATCTGGACCAGGTGGGCGCGGCGCTGGTACACGGGGCGGAGCTGGCCGAAAAGGCGGGCTTTGACGGCGTGGACATCAAGGCATGCCACCGCTACCTCAATTCCGAGCTGCTGTCCGCCTATCAGCGGCCGGGCCGGTACGGCGGTAGTCTGGAAAACCGGACCCGCCTGCTGCGGGAGAGCATTGCGGGGGCCAAGGAGGTCTGCGGTGCGTCGTTTCTGGTGTCGTCCCGGCTGAACGTGTACGACGGCTTTGCCTATCCCAACGGCTTCGGCGTCCGGGCCGACGGCAGCCTGGACTTCGATCCCACGGAGCCGATCTGGCTTCTGGAGCAGCTTTCCGCCCTCGGCGTGCCGCTGGTGGACATCACCATGGGCAACCCCTACTTTAATCCCCACGTCAACCGGCCCTTTGCCAGCGGCGGCTACGACATTGACGAGCATCCGCTGACGGGCGTGGCCCGGATGCTCTGCGGCACGGCGACGCTGCGGCGGGCGGTGCCGGACATGAAGATGATCTGCTCGGCGCTGACCTATCTGGGCGTGGCGGCGCCCCATGTGGCGGCGGGGTTTGTGAAAAACGGCGGCTTTGACGTGGCGGGCTTCGGCCGGACGGCCTTTGCCTACCCGGATTTTGCCAGGGATATTCTGAAAACCGGCGAAATGGACCCGAAAAAGATTTGCATCTGCTGCTCCAAGTGTACCCAGATCATGCGGACCTCCGGCGGAACGCCGGGCTGCGTCATCCGAGACCGGGCGGTGTACGGTCCGATTTTTGAAGCCCAGTGCGGAGGGAAAACAAAATGAACAAAATTGCAATCGTGACCGGCGTGGCCAGCGGCATCGGCCGGGCGTCGGCGGAAATTCTTCTGAAAAACGGCGTGACGGTGGTGGGAATGTCCCGCCGCAGCCAGCTGCCGTGGACGCCGGAGGGGACCTTTACCTATGTGCCCGGCGATATCAGCGTCACGGAGGACCGGAAGCGTCTGGTGCAGACGGCGCTGGACCTCTACGGGCGGATTGACATTCTGGTGAACGTGGCCGGGGTGGCGCCCAAGGTCCGGGCGGACCTTCTGACCATGACCGAGGAAAGCTACGACTATGTGACGGACATCAACACCCGGGGCACCCTGTTTCTGACCCAGCTGGCGGCCAACGCCATGATCCGCAACGAGGGGGACTGCCGGGGGACCATCGTGAACATTTCCTCCATGTCCGCCTACACCAGTTCCGTCAACCGGGGGGAATACTGCATTTCCAAGGCAGGTGTCTCCATGATTACCACGCTGTTTGCCGACCGGCTGGCGGAATACGGCATTATGGTCAACGAGATCCGGCCTGGCATCATTGCCACGGACATGACCTCCAAGGTGCAGGAAAAGTACGACCGGCTCATTGACGGCGGCCTGCTGCCGGTGAAGCGCTGGGGCCGGCCCGCGGATATTGCGTCGGCGGTCTGGACGCTTTGCAGCGGCGCGCTGCCCTATGTGACGGGCCAGTCCATCGATGTGGACGGCGGCTTCCACATCCGGCGACTGTAAGGGCGGCGCGATGAGCGAAAAAATCATTGTGGACTACGACGTCATCGTCGTCGGCACCGGTGCGGCAGGATATCAAGCCGCCTGCCGCCTGACCCGGGACGGCCGCAAAAAGACGGCCATGGTCACGGAGGGCGTCCGCCGGGGCACCTCCCGGAATACGGGCAGCGACAAGCAGACCTATTATAAGCTGGGCCTGGGCGGCAGCGCGTCGGACAGCGTGCGGCAGATGGCGGCGGATCTGTTCGCCGGGGGCAGCGTGGACGGCGACAATGCGTTGTGCGAAGCGGCGCTGTCGGCCCGGTGCTTTCTGAATCTGTGCGAGCTGGGGGTCCCGTTTCCGGTGAACCGGTACGGGGAATATGTGGGCTATAAAACGGACCACGATCCCTATGCCCGGGCCACCTCGGCGGGGCCGCTGACCTCCAAATTCATGACGGAGGCCCTGGAAAAGCAGGCGGCAGCCCTGCAAATCCCGATTTATGACGGCCTTCTGGCGGTGGAAATTCTCAAAAGCGGCGGCGAAGTCTGCGGCCTTCTGTGCGTGGATACGAAAACGGGGGAGACGGTGTGCTTCCGCTGCACGGACGTGGTGCTGGCCACCGGCGGCCCGGCCGGGATTTACGCGGACAGCGTGTATCCCGAAAGTCAGTGCGGTTCGTCGGGGCTGGCGTTGGCTGCCGGGGCGGCCATGCAGAATCTGACGGAGTGGCAGTTCGGGCTGGCCTCGGTGGCGCCCCGGTGGAACGTCTCCGGCACCTATATGCAAGTGCTGCCCCGGCTGGTTTCCCGGGATGAGACGGGGCAGGAGCGGGAGTTCCTGCTGGAATATTTCGGCGATCCCTACAAGGCTCTGTCCATGCTGTTTCTCAAGGGCTATCAGTGGCCCTTCGACAGCTGGAAGGCCCTGCACGGCTCGTCGGTGATCGATCTGCTGGTGTATCGGGAGACGGTGCTGCGGCACCGCCGGGTGTATCTGGACTACCGGACCAACCCCTTCGGCCTGGAGACGCTGGACTTCTCCCGGCTTTCGCCGGAGGCGGCGGATTACCTGCGCCGGGCGGACGCCTGCTTCGGCACGCCGCTGGCGCGGCTGGAGCGCATGAATCGCCCGGCGGTGGAGCTGTACCGCAGCAAGGGCGTTTGTCTGGAAGCGGAGATGCTGGAAATCGCCCTCTGCGCCCAGCATCACAACGGCGGCATTTCCGTGGACCACTGGTGGCAGACCCGGGTGCCGGGGCTGTTTGCGGCAGGGGAGTGCGCCGGGACCCATGGGGTCACCCGGCCCGGCGGCAGTGCGCTCAATGCCGGGCAGGTCGGCGCCCTGCGGGCCGCCCAGCGGATCAGCGCGGAAACCCGGCAGCCGATGGCGGAGGACGCCTTCCGCGCCGTGGCATCGGCGGCGGAGAAGCGGCTGGAGGCCCGGTTCCCGGTTGGCCCCGGGGCGGACTGCGCCGCCCGTTTGGCGGCGGCAAGGCGCCGGATGAGCGACTGCGGCGGCGCCATTCGGGATGATGCCCGGATGAAGCAGGCGCTGGCAGAACTTCTGGCGGAGCTGGAAGTGCCAATTGCGATTCCGGGTCCGGCGGAGCGGGCGCTGGCCTGCCGCCTGTATGACACGCTGTTGGTTCAGGCGGCGGTGCTGACCGCCATGACGGATTTCGGGGATACGGCGGACGGCACCCGGGGCTCCGCCCTTTATACGGACAGCCGGGGGGAGCTGGCGCCGGGTATGCCGGAGCTGTTCCGGTTCCGGCAGGAAAGCGGCGCGTCCCGCAATCAAATCCAGCAGGTGACGCGGACGGACTGGGGCTTTTGTGTGATCTGGCGGCCCGTCCGGCCGATTCCGCCGGAGGACGACGTGTTTGAAACGGTGTGGCGCCGGTACCGGGAAAACGGAAATGTGGAATAGGAGGATGAAACGATGGATGAATTGGGGCTTGTGTCGGTATCGTTCCGGTCTTTGACGCCGGAGCAGGTGATCACAGCGGCGAAAAACGCCGGGCTGACCTGTATCGAGTGGGGCAGCGATGTTCACGCGCCCTGCCATGATCCGGCGCGGCTGCGGCGGATTCGCGCCATGCAGGAGGCGGCGGGGCTGACCTGCTGCTCCTACGGCACCTATTTCCGCATCGGCGTCAACAAGCCGGAGGAGCTGACGGCTTACCTAGACGGCGCGGCGCTGCTGGGCACCGATATTCTGCGGCTGTGGTGCGGTCCCAAAGGCTCCGACGCCTACACGCCCGAAGAGCGGGAGGACCTTTACCGCCAGTGCTGGGAACTGGCCCGGATGGCCCGGGACCGGGGAATGACGCTGTGCATGGAGTGCCACAACGACACCATGACTGACCGGAAGGAACCGGCACTGGCGCTGATGGAGGCGGTGGACAGTCCCGCCTTCCGGATGTACTGGCAGCCCAATCAGAACCGGACGGAGGAAGAAAATCTGGCCTATGCCCGGCTGCTGGCCCCGTACACCACCCACCTTCATGTGTTCAACTGGAAGGGGCCGGACAAATACCCGCTGGCCGGCGCCGTGGCGCTGTGGCGGCAGTACCGTGCGGCGTTTGCGGGGGACCATAAGCTGCTGCTGGAGTTCATGCCGGACGACCTGGAGGAAAGTCTGCCCACGGAAACGGCGGCACTGCGGCAAATCGAGGAGGGAAGACGATGAAATCGGTATTTCTGTGCGAAAATGCGGAAACCGTCCGGAAGGTTTACGACCCGGAGACGGTGGAGGCGCTGAAAAAGGAAGCCGGACTGGCCGATGGCTGCTTTGACCGGGCGGCGGTGCTGGCCCATCCGGAAGCGTTTGCGGAGACTGAGGCGATTTTCTCCACATGGGGGATGCCGCAGTTTACCGAAGACGAAATCCGGCGCTGCTTTCCGAAGCTCCGGCAGGTGTTTTACGCGGCGGGGACGGTGCAGAGCTTTGCCCGGCCGTTTCTTGCCTGCGGCGTGCGTGTTCACAGTGCCTGGGCGGCCAACGCGGTGCCGGTGGCGGAGTACACGGTATCCCAGATTCTGCTGGCCAACAAGGGCTTTTTCTCCACGGCCCGGGAGATGAGCCGCGGCAATCTGGCGGAATGCTATGCAGCCAAGGACCGCTACCCCGGCAACTACGGCGCGGCGGTGGGCATCATCGGCGCGGGAATGGTGGGCAAGCAGGTCATCCGGCTGCTGAAGCCTTATCATCTGCCGGTGAAGGTGTTCGACCCCTTCCTGTCGGAGGAGACGGCTCAGGCGCTGGGGGTGACGAAATGCGGCCTGGCGGAACTGTTTGCCGACTGCCAGGTGGTTTCCAACCATTTGGCCAATAACGCCCAGACCAGAGGAATGCTGAACCGTCCGCTGTTTGTGTCCATGAAGCCCTACGCCACCTTCCTCAATACCGGTCGGGGCGCGCAGGTGGTGGAGGCGGATCTGGCGGCGGTGCTGGCGGAGCGGCCGGATTTGACGGCCATTCTGGATGTGACCGATCCGGAGCCGCCCCAGGCGGGGCATCCATTCTACGCGCTGCCGAACTGCATTCTTACCCCCCATATTGCGGGCAGCAGCGGCGACGAGGTTCACCGGATGGCAGCGTATATGCTGGAGGAATACCACCGTACCGCCGCCGGAGAGCCGGGGCAGTACGCCGTGAGCCTGAAAATGCTGGAAACCATGGCCTGAAGGGAGAACATGACAATGACGGAACTGTTTTTTACCAAAGACGATCTTGCATTTCTGCACGAAACTACAGACCCGGCCCTGCGGGCGCAGGTGGACCGGGCGCTGCAAATGGCCGAAAAGGCCGTTGGGGAGCCGGTCTATCAGGAATCCCAGGCCCGGAATACGGCAGACGGCTACGCCAGTCAGCACGAGAATTATTATCAGGTCTGCGGCCCCTTCGATCATGACGCGCTGCTTCTGATTTTTGCCGACGCCTACACCGGCGAATCACGGTATTTCGAGCATTTCAAGGCCCAGATGCTGGCCTACGCCGGGTATGAGCGCTGGCACGGCCGGGGCTGGCACGGCAAGGCGGAACTGGTGACGGCGTCCTTCTGCGCCGGTATGGCCCTGGGCTACGCAGCCTTCCGGGAGCGGCTGACGGACGCGGAGCGGGCGATGATTGTGGAGGGCACCTACCGCCTGGGCATCCGGGCCGCCTTTGACGACTGGATGCTGCCGGGCACCAAAATCCACGCCATTGACACCATGGGCCACAACTGGTGGGCCGTCTGCGTCTGCACGGCGGCCATGGCGGCCATTGCCATGGAGAAGGACCTGCCGGACGGCCGCCATCTGGCGGAGGTGGCGGCCCGGGGCATGGAGCAGTGGTTCCGCTATCCCGGCAATCCCATCAACTGCAAGCCGGCCACCATGGACCACGGCGGGTTCTATGAGAGCGTCAGCTATTTCGATTTTGCCCTGAGCGAATATCTCCGGTTTGCCGGGCTTTTCCTGCGTCTGACCGGGAAGCGGCCCTTTGACGACCGGCAGCTGCTGGAGGAGGCGTCGGCATTCTTCGTGAATACTTACTACCCTTCCACGGCGGCGGATTACTACCTGCCCTTCGGCGATACCTCCGGCCGGGGGCTGCTGCGGAGCATTCCGTATCTGGTGGGCCAGGTTCCGGAGCTGAATCAGCTGCGCTGGTACCTGCTGCGCTGCGCCCCGGCCACTGAGGAACACGAGACGACCAAGCTGCTCTATGCCCGGAACATTTTCCTGCTTCCGGCGGAGCAGCCCATGGCCTGCGCCGCCTGCTACGAGGGCATCGGCTGGGCGGTCTTCCGGGACCGGTATGCCGAAAACGGGACCATGCTGGCGGTCAAGTGCGGCGACACCTGGAACCACGCCCATGCGGATGCGGCAAGCTTCGTCCTCTACCGGAACGGGGTGCCGGAAATCACCGACAGCCTGACCTGCAACTACGGCGATCCCCGCTATCTGGACTATTTCTGCGCGTCCAAGGCTCACAATGTGGTGCTGTTCAACGGCAAGGGACAGGATCCCCGGGACATCCGGGATCATGTGCGCAACCGGGGGCGGTTGTACAACTTTACCGACGAACCGGGGTTCCGGTATGTGGCGGCGGATGCCAGCGGCCCCATGGGCCGGTATTTCCGCAAGCATCTGCGGCATTTCCTGTGGCTGGACGATTTCATCCTGATTTACGACGATATTCAGGCCTACGAGCCGGGCGAGGTGGAATTCCTGCTTCACGGGGAGAAGGAAAACTGCTTCCGGATGCTGACGCCCTGCCGGGTGACGGAGGAAATCGGTCAGGGCGGCGACGGTTTTTACGGACGGGAGCCGGGGGAGGTGCCGTATTGGGCCTACCGCCAGCAGACCGACGAAAACGGCCGGGCCAAATTCGTCTCCGTTCTGTGCCTGAAGGACGGCCTGACACCGGAGATGAGGTTGCTGCCCGCCGGTCTGAAGGTCACCTGCGGCGAGACGACGGTTTACATCAATCTGCTCAGCGACGGCCGGATTATGCACCACAACTGCGACCAGGTGCTGGACGGCATCGACACCGACGCGGTGCTGGCGGTGGTGCAAAAGGGCCGCTCTGGCGTGGTCAACGGCAGCATCCTGCGGCATGGCGGGAAAAGCGATCTGGACACGCTGGCCCGGGTCACCGGCTGGACCGAGGGGAAAACGCCGGACTGGCTGAAATAAGCGAAAATGTTTCGCTTCCTGATTCGTTGACATTCCACGTCTCCTTTGTTTAGAATAAGGCCGGAGGTGGAAGAAGCATGAATCAGACCGTGATTTCCAATTGCAGCGCCGACCCGATCCGGGCGCTGCACGGCGTCAACTGCGCGCCCTATTCCCGCAGCAGCCAGAACGACCAGCGGCTCATCACCCGGGTTTTCCGGGAGGGCGGCATCCCGTTTTCCCGACTTCACGATTGCTGCGGAATGTGGGGCGGCAGCTACTTTGTGGACGTTCCGAATGTGTTTCGGAACTTTGAGGCCGACGTCAACGATCCGGCCAGCTATGATTTTCACTATGGGGTTCCGCGACACCGCGTCGCACCTGAACGAATGGAATTTCATGGCCAAGGAGGGCTTCGGGGAGATGGTGACGCTGCGGGATGCTTCCTTCGCGGCGGCGTTGCTGATCACCATGCAGACCTGCGGCGTGGATCTGGCACAGTATTACGATGCATCCCTGAACTGCAACTACAATGGCCTGATGGATCTGCGTATCTATGAAAGTACGCCGGTGCTGCCTGTTTTCGGGGCGTTCGGCCGCCTGCATCAGGTGGGACGCCAGCTGGAGACAGAGACCGGCGCTTTGGCCCAAGCTGAAAACAGAACAACCGTAACGGAAAAATTGCACCGCTTCTGGCGGTGCAATTTTTAAATTTAGAACTTGCATTTTGTTCACAGCCGTGTTACAATGAGTCCCAGTACGCACCGCACCGGTTAATCAAATACTGAAAAACAAAAATAAAAGCTGCGGTGTATGATTCTGCCAAAGGAGTGTTGAGAATGAAACGGAAACTGCGATTTGGTGAAATGGTCTCTGTAGCCAGCATGCTCTTCGGGCTGTTTTTTGGCGCCGGAAACCTGATTTTTCCGGTATCCGTCGGCCAGAATGCCGGCAGATACGCCTGGGTCGCCTTCGCAGGTCTGTTTCTGACGGCAGTTGGCCTGCCGCTGATGGGGGTAGCCGCGCTGGGCGTCAGCCGCTCCAACGGCCTTTTTGATCTTGCAAGAAAAGCAGGGCGTCCCTACGGAATTTTCTTCACCTGCCTGCTCTATTTGACCATCGGGCCGTTTTTCGCCATTCCCCGCTGTGCCACCACGTCGTTTACCGTGGGCTTGGAGCAGCTTCTTCCGGCCAACGGCGGGATGCGGGGGTATCTGCTCGGTTTCACGGTGCTGTTTTTTGCGGCGGCGCTGTTCTGCGCCCTCCGGCCGGGGAAAATCCTGACCTGGGTGGGGCAGATCCTGAATCCCTGCTTTCTGCTGTTTCTTGGCATCCTGATGGCGGTGGCGCTGTGCAATCCCGGTGGGAAAATCTCGCAGATTCCCCCGACGGCGGAGTATGAAGCCCAGCCCTTTTTTGCCGGATTTCTCGCCGGTTACAACACCATGGACGCGCTGGCCAGTCTGGCCTTCGGTATTATTGTGGTGACGGTCATCCGGGATCTGGGCGTGACGGAGCCGGGGGCGGTGGCCGCCAATACGGTCCGGTCCGGCGTGTTCAGCTGCCTGTTTATGGGCCTGATCTATCTGGCGGTGGCGCTGGTGGGCGCCCAGAGCCGGGGCCTGTTCCCGGCGGCGGAAAACGGCGGCGTGGCGCTGGCCCAGATTGCAAAATACTATCTGGGGACGCCGGGGCTGGTGATTCTGGCCATTACGGTGACACTGGCCTGCCTGAAAACGGCGGCGGGGCTGATTACCAGCTGCGCGGAGACCTTTGCGGCGCTGTTTCCCAAGGGACCGGGGTACCGGTTCTGGGCCATTCTGTTCAGCGTCGGCTCGCTGGTGTTCTCCAATCTGGGCCTGAACGCCATTATTACCTACTCGCTGCCGGTACTGATGTTCCTGTATCCGCTGGCCATCACGCTGATCCTGCTGGCGCTGCTCGGGAAGTGGTTCGATCATGACCACTGGGTCTACGGCTGGGTCACCGGCTTTTCTCTGATTGCGGCGGTGTACGATCTGCTGGCCGCACTGCCCCACGGCGCGAAAATGGACGATTTCCTCACGGCGGCCGGGCGGTTCCTGCCGCTGTCCCGGCTGGGACTTGGATGGATCTGCCCTGCGGCGGTAGGGTTTCTGATCGGCCTTGTTTGCCGCCGGATCCGGCAGCGCAAAACGATATAAAATGATCCCGGCTCTTACGCAGAGCCGGGATTTTTTTGAGAGGGGGACGGGGGATTAACGGCGGCCGCCAGCTGCGGCAGCAGCGGTTCAAAGGCCACGCCGCTGCCCACCGGCCGGTCGTCGCCGGTTTGCCGGAGACAGGCGGCGGTGAAGTCGGCGGCCAGTCTGGCGGCGTCCGGAAGGGAGCAGCCGCGGGCCCAGCTGCCCACCAGCGCGGCGGCAAACAAGTCGCCGGTGCCGTGGCAGCTTCCGGGTACCCGGGGGTGGACATAGATGTCCGAACCGTGTCCGTCCGAGATCAGCACGCCGACGGTGCCCGGCGATCCGGTTTCCACGCCGGTGATTACCGTCGGCGGAAAGCCCAGATCAGTCAGCGCGGACGGAATCTCCTCCGCCGGGGCGGTCTGGGGCAGTCCGGCCAGCAGCCGGGCTTCGGTCACATTGGGCAGCATCAGGTCTGCCGTATGGCAGAATTGAGCCATCGCCGCGACGAAGGCGGAATCGAAGCCCCGGTACAGCACGCCGTGATCGGCCATGGCCGGGTCCACCACCAGCTTGCCCCCCGGCTTCAGCAGAGGGGGGAGAAGCTCCGCCAGCAGCTGCGTCTGACGGATGCTGCCG